>JAOZNZ010000027.1 GCA_029933535.1 bacterium
CCCGGCTGGTATCGCGGTAAAAAAGTATATACTAATACCAGTGTTAAAATCGAAAACAGAAGCGAGTGGCGATTAATTGCTAAATTCCCCGGTCCGCGTCCGTTGCTCGGTTTTTATGACGATTCAATCCCTGAAGTCAATGACTGGCATATTAAATGGGCGGTAGAAGCCGGAATTTCATGGTTTGCGTTCGACTGGTATTGGAACAGAGAAGAAAAACATCTTCATCGATCTCTTGAAGAAGGTTTTTTAAATGCAAAATATAAAAATATGATGAAGTTTTGCGTTAACTGGTGCAACCATCCTCTTGACTGGAAAAAGCCACTGGATTTTTCTCCTGAAGCATTGACGGAAATGATGGATTATTGTATAAAGAATTATTTTCTTCTTCCTAATTATTTAAAAATAAATAACCGGCCTGTCTTTATGGTTTGGAATATGCAGGCAGTTATTGACGCAAATGGGGGAGCAGAAAATTTCAGGGAAAATGTTCTTCCGAAAGTTAACGCGGTTTGTAATAAAGCAGGCCTTGGTGATTTATTTCTAATCGTTGTAACTCAAAAACCTTACCATTTTGATGAAAAAGGTATCACCGATGCTCATGCTAGTTACAGTTTCGCAAGCGCAATGACAGATTCAAGATATGAAGTACCCGGCAGCGCTCCTTATTCGGAAATGGTTGATCGTCTTCCGGAGGAATGGGAGATCATGAAACAATTAAAAATTCCATACATTGTTACCACGCAAGCCGGGTGGGACGATACACCAAGGACACTTGGTCATGGGAATAATACACCATGGGTTCGTACTGATAACAATGTAAAACTTTTTGAAAGGACTTTGCGGGAAGGAAAAGTTAATGTCGTTTCAAACTTCCCGTTTTTTATTATTGAGGCTTGGAATGAATGGGGAGAAGGCTCATTTATAGAACCGGGTAAAAAATTCCAATTTACACAACTTGACGCTATAAGAAATGTCTTTGCTCTTTCGGCAGGACATAACAAATGGGTTAAACCAACAAAAAAACAAGTCTTAAAATATAGTGTTCTAAAAGGTAAAGAACTTGTCGCCGCTCACGCGAAAGAAAAAGAGACTCCTCCGCCGGTTCCGAAAAGGCATACATGGTCAACTGATGTTGTTAACGATCCTAAAAAACAAACCGGTAAAGTTATTGACACAATACATTTCAATGATTCGTCAATTAAAAAATATAATATGAGAAATAATAGTCTGGAAATTTTATCCTTTAAAAATAACAGGTTGTCCTGTAAAATTATCGGTAAAGATCCGAAAATATTAATTAGCGGACAGTGGGGGAAATTTGCTGATATTGCCGGTGTTAAATTAAAAGTTGTTTATAAGGGAACCGCGCAAAATAGTGCTCAACTATTTTGGGAAACAAGTGACAGTCCATTAAATGAAAAAAAATCGCGTATTTATCCCTGGTTTTATGACGAAAAACCACATACTTATTTTATAAAATTTAAGAAAAATTATGCTCGTACAGGTAACTTGAAAGCTATCCGCGTTGACTTTCCCGCCAGCAGGGGATCTGTTGCTGAAATAGAATGGGTAAAAATAATAAGATATTAAAGCAATATCTGTATAAACATTTAACCTGCAACACCTGACCCCGAAGATTAATAAATTCGTTTTCTTGGTCGCAAAGAAATTGCCAAAATGATGAATGTCAAAATAATAAAAATAATGATGACCGTTAGGATAAAAGACTACCATTAATTTGATTAGCAAAGCAAATTATTTTAATAGCAAAATACGCTTCTAAGACACATTTTAAGCCATTATATGGATGTAATTAACGATTTTTACCACACTTAACTCTGTCCGACCTGCGCCGTTATTCCTTTGATTTGCGAAAGAATTTTTTCTCGCAAAGGAGCCAAGGCCGCAAAGGGTTTAAATAATTATTTTTGTGATTTTAGTGCCTTTCGTGGTTCTAAAAATGCCGGTTGCAATCAACATAAATAATTGAATGAAAATTGGCTCCGGGATTGGCTGGATTATTAATGTTGTGCTGTATGGTCCGAGTCCGACAGAGTTGCTCGTGACATAAGTTAAAGTAATAATTTCGTCCGGTTGCCAGCTTATTGAATTTGTAAAATGTAAACTTCCGGGTGCATGGTCGCCTTGCGGCCAGTGCACGTTGTTTGTGTAAGCAAACTGCCAGGCATTTGTTGGTTTTAAACCGAAAATCAGTGTGTTGGTTTCTGCAACGTATTGCCAGGTATTAGTCGTTCCCTGGAAAACATGAACAGGACCGCGAATAGATGGAGGTTGAGGCCTGCTTTCACCACCGTACATTACATAGATTCTTTCTTTTTTCTGTTCGCCCATTAAAACATCATCGAAACCATCGCCGTTTACATCTCCTCCACCTGCCACATCCCGTCCAAACAAATAGGTATTGCCACCCTCCGGACCTACATTATGTACTCCTTCAACATAAAAAGAAAATACTCCATCAAGTGTGTCTAATGTCATGGGAGTTATTTCGTGCCAGTCAGGCCGTCCGAATATGACGTAAACGTATTCAGGCGGGAAATAGAATCCATCCTGCTGGGCGTTTCCGACAATTAGATCGCGGAAGCCATCGCCGTTCATATCGCCTGCACTGTCAAGCGTTGAACTGAACGCTTCAACGTTAACCATACCAGCGCACACTTTTGCGCCATTAGTTCCATCGCACCAATCTTTGTCAATGTAATGCGGAAATTTGTTTGTCCGTCCAAAAAAAATGTATGCTGATCCTGCACAAACATTGGAGTACCATATATTATGGAAAATATAATCGCATGCGCCGGGTGCGGAAATTACCATATCGTCTATATTGTCGCCGTTTACATCTCCGAGGGGCTCAATAATATTAGCTCGCTGATCAATTATCATGAAACCGTTTGTACCGTCGAAGAACTCCTGGGAAAAGTCATCTGGTAATGTCTGCCCTCCATAAATGATATTTACAGTATAACCACCAAGTCCGGTTTGCGGTGCGCCGTTAAAAGCTAAATCATCGTATCCATCACAATTTATATCTTTTACATTTGATATAGTTTTACCGGAACTACAATATTCTCTGTTTCCATAATAAGTACTATAATTAGTTATAGGTGGCTGACCAAATGTAAGCGTTTCATTTGTTCGCCAATTATTATTGAATTTTATGAAATAAACTTGTCCGCCCCATTCTAAATTGGCAACACCCCCTGTCATACCATTTGCATGAGGTGCTGATACTACTAATTCAAGATTCCCGTTTCCATTTATATCGACAAAGTCAAGCGATTCTCCCAGGCATCTTGAATTTCCATTGCCTATTATTTGAAGAAAATTCGTTGAGTTCCATGTTACAGCATTTATATGATTTGTTTCTTCCCAACTGTCAGCCCATATAATATAAAAACTACCTGTATAGTTTTCATAACGCGACCCGCCTATTATAATATCGTCTTTACCATCATTATTTATATCGTGTGCTAAAGTTATCATTCTTTTCAAATAACTGGTAGGCCTGCCAGCAAAATTGTTGCCTGACACACTGATTGTTTTATCTTTTATATTAACCCAAGCCGAAATAGACATACTTCCCCAAGCCAACCAAAACTTACCATCAATATAATCAAAAGAATCAGAATTACTAAAATTAAAAATATCATCAAATCCATCACCATTAATATCGCCTTTGCATGAAATATGTGCATAACGTAGTGCGGCATTAGTAAAACAAAAACCATAATTACCTGGTATTTCGTTGCATGTATAATATGGTTTATCTAAACTTGCGCTAAAACCTGCAAAACAAAAAAACGTTAGTGAAAACAATAAATTTCTCATTATTCTACTCCTTTAGATTTGCGAAAGAAATTTTGAAATACAGTTGGTGGTACTAATCTTAATTTTTGATTGTCATCTTCTGAATATTGTTCAGCCAACCAATCCTCATACCAACCATGACAATACTGAAACCAGCAAGAGTGGAATTGAGGGAAATTTCCATCTATATCTACCCATAATACAAGATTCTCATGTTCGCCACGATCTGGCTGAATCTTATGAGCCCAGTCGTCCGGCAATAGAAGAACACTATTGGTGATTTCATACCTCGTCTGGGCAATCTGAAAATCTTCATATTCACCATAAACAGGTCCGTAACCAGGGCCAATTGCATTAACCGTGTTCGACAACATCTCTTCATAAAGATAGAATTCCGCCAAATTTGCCTCAAAATTTGGGCGAGCGACCTGAATGTCGAGCTTTTCAAGGTATTCACTCGTCAAAGCAAGATAGCTTTTCAACGCGAAATCTCTCTTTTCCGCAGTTGACCAATTGCCAAACGATATTTCCTTTCCATAAACTAAAGACTCCATACTTCCTACACCTGTTTCGGCATCTATAGATATTTTGCTGTCTTTGTTTTTATAAAAATAGTCCATAATATCCGGTGCAAGCTCATACATTAAAAGATTGAAGCCTAAGCTGACATAGTGATTTGTAGCCACACCATCACGCAGCCATCTATTATAAAATATTGACCTGCTATAATCCATATTGTCACCATCGGAAATGAAAGAGCACATATAGACTTTGTTAGCTTCATAAGGAATATTTGTATTAATATTTTGATTAAAAGAAATGTCATTGCCGTCAAAACCTGAGTGGAACGATGCGTTGGCCAATCCGAGCATATATTGCATTGTTTTTCCACGTTTACTCGTATGTTCCCACATACCATGTTCGTATATGCCGTTGCCGTCAACTATGTCATGGTATGGTATTGGTTCCATAAAATCCCAAGTGATACCAACTATGGTTTCTCCGGGTGCGAGTAGCGGTTCAACGGCAGGATACAAAGGATTTTCTCTTCTCATATTTTGACCAGCTGCGGCTTGATATTTACTTGTATCTTCACCGTCTATTGCAAAGTCAAGGATATTCGTTGTTCCTTCAGAGTTTTCCTTTATTTCTTTCATTCTGCAATAATCCTTATTCATTGCTGTTTGTCGACCCACATCGCCAAGAATAGCGGAATTTAGCGGCATTTCGTCTAATAAATCATCAAATTCGCTGTACATTTCCGGGAAATCTTCTCTATAGAAAAAAGGAAAAATTTTGTGTGCCACAAAGTAGTCGCGACTAACCTGAAAAAGCAAGGGATGAATATGTGCTATTGCGCGTCTCGAACATTGCGGCCAAAAATTCTCTATCATATAAGTATATATAGCAATGCTGTTTGTCAGTGCCCTCTGTGCACAAGTCGCTTCATCAAGCACTTCAATTACGGGCAATGAAAAATCATATTCATTAGTTAAAATATGATAATCTTCTGTTGAAAGAGCTATGCAATTGCTCACAGCGCATAAGACTGTCATATAATTTATCAGATCGCCTTTGTCGTGATCGGCAAATAGAGAATCAGGGTAAATCACAACTCGTTCTACCTCAGGCGGTTTTGCAAATTCTTCTATAAGTGCATACAAATTGGTATGTTCCACAAATACCATATTATACGTGTTAGTATAAAATGACAACATATAATCATCATATTCGAAAGCATACATTTGGTACCATGAATCTACTTGATATAGTCTTGGCTGAGTGCGATTGACTAGCCCCTGCAAAGTTACAAACGCAAACATTCTTGCGTAAAAATCTTTGCGTTCTTCAGGATCACTTAATGAGTGAATGTACTTATTATTATAGCTGTGCCCCCACCGAATATCAATAAATTGCTGCGTAACGCACGGTTCTGGCGATTTTGGCAGAATAGGTGTGGCAAAAATATGTTCTGGCAACTCCGTTCCTATAGCTATCTTTGCCGAGTTATTATAACTTTTTGTTTCGTCTTTGTACTGGTGTTTAAAGTTACCGTTTACCGAAACCGTTCCAGTGCCTGACGCGCTGAAATTAATTGTAGCTTTTTCGCCGTTGCTGTCAGGCTGAATTGTCCATAAAGGGTTGGAACATGTCCAGGTTATTTTATTGGTGTTTACCATCTGGCTTGCTTCATTGCAGATGTAAGCGTAAAGGTCTATGGAATTAGTAACCGGCAAGTTCATTGACCGGAGCGGATAAAGGTCGCGCCCATAATCGACTGTTCCGCCCGACGGGGTTGTAAAAATATTTTTTTGTGTTTTTCTTATTTTCATGAAATAAGTCATGGAAGAAGGATCTCTGCCAAACCACACGTCAGCGAACACCGCAAACGAGAAAACAGAAAAGCCGATTATTCCTGTAATGAGTATCTCTTTACTATATTTTACCATATTTTTGTTCATAATATCAACTTTTTTGAAATTATCATTAATTCTGTAATTCTTCAATAGTGGCCTCCAGTTGCTGGATACGCGCTTCGAAATTTGTGCTGAGAGTATAACTCGGGTTGTAATCGGGTGTGGAAACGCTTGGAGTAAAATCAGCTGCCACCTCCCATTGGCCATTAGTCCAATCGGCCTGGCCGACTGCTGTCGTTGGGTTCAGCTTCCAAAGTGTGTACATTCGAATATCACCGGTGTCTTCATCTACTGCATAAAATCGAAGATTATTATTGATAACATCAATTGTGACACGCAAACCAACGTCCGGATCGGCAGCAAGTTTTATTTCTCCGCCTTCATCGCCATTAGGGTGTATTGTAGGCCCGATTTCGAGTCGGCCACTTTCTATTATTACAGGTTTATAATTATGTGTAATAAGACGTAATGGAGCGGAACTTGTTTCAGGTGTTGTGATGGCGCTGTTGGTGTTGTTCATCACAATATAACCGGGTGTGTTTGATGTACCGACATACCAGTTTTGGCTTTCTGTTAATAAAATTTCTTCAGCTGCAAATGAACCGTTCACTGTCAAGTTGGACATTGTATCGCCGGATTTGTGAACGTAGGTTGCGTCAATAGCATCAAAATATACAGGGCGAATAGAAGAACTGGACAGTGCATCATAATGGGCATTAGTATCCATTTGGCCTGTATAATAAAGTCCATGGTATTTTTGTTGCCCATTGTCTGTTATATTCAAAAATACAACATTATCGCAATAAATTTCGTCATGAGCAACAGAATACAAATAAACATTGCTGATGACAAGGTCTCTTAAATGCAATATAGCGTTTGCATTATTATTAGTTCCGTCAATTCTCGCACAGTAAACTTCATCAATATAAGTTCCAAGTTCGGAAAAAGCGGTTGAACCATACCAGTTTAAATGCTCGTGTACATTTCTATAATAAGAACCGCGACCAAGGATAGCTACTTTAAATGGTTGGTTTTCGTTTACCGCAGCTGCAGGAGGGAATTCATAAAACCCGTTGCCTACATGATAAACAACCGGTTGGCTTGCGCCATAAAAAGATGCCTGTCCAAGCTTGTCATAAGCGTGATAGAAATTTGTGTAAGGAGCCTGAAGAGTTCCTTTATAATCATTTCTTCCATCATAATATTTGTCAATATAAACAAATCTTGCGTCATAGTCGAAACCCCTGAAGCAGTCATCTACATAACCTTTTGTCGCAATGTCGTTTGTTTCCGTGCATTCCGCGAGATTTATTCCTTTTCCACCGGCAAAATCTATTACCGGCGCGCGCTGATGTGTCGGACCGATTACCGTTGACTGATTCCATTCTTCCGGCGGGGTTGTCAAACCGGAAATAGAGTAGTCATAACATGGTGTTGGAAACGGCCCTGTAATATTATCTTGAAGACTATCGCTAAAGGCCCAATAATAACCGGATTCGCCGCCGTCGGTCCAATAATACCTGAACATATATATACCGTTTAAGTTTTTGTAAACCTGCGCTCCGCCATTCTCATAATAACTTTCCTGATAGTAAATACCGTTTGCGTCTTCATATGAACAACCTGTTACTAAATAACCATTTTCGATAGTACTGTACATTTTTATTTCGTTAATCGAAAGCGGACCAGCCATTGTATCGCCGGCTTGGTCCACAAATTTTTCCGATATGGCAATGTCTGTACCGTATATTTCAAACTCAAGACCTGATGGAATATATACATAACCGTTTGTTACTATATTATAATAATAATAGGCGGAGCCACACCAACTTGGTGTGCCATAAGTTGAAATTTGAAAAATTCTTCCATTCCAACTGCCGCTTATAAACTTTACATATTGTAAAATAACACCGGCAGGCGGCCTGCACGAAATATGGGTATCAAAAAATGTACTCATAGATGAATGTACAACTCCTGTTGCTATACAATTGTCATTATGAAGAAAAAGTTCACCGAAGTTGCTGATAATGTTTCCCGATAAATCTACTACACCATCTTTTATCAGCAAAGCATTTTCAGAAACATAATTCGACACGTGATTTTCAACCCACATTTCGTTAACAAGTTCAGATTCATCAACAAATGTTGTAAGTGAACCTTGGACATAAGCGTTCATACTGTCAAGATTTACTGCTTCCATTTCATCAATCGGGTCAATTAGAGAATTGATATGAACTATATCACTACTATCGCGCCATGCTCCCGAAATTGCCTCTATATCAATATTACTGTCATCACATTTTACATTATTAAACACTACAAATTCCTCATTTGAAAATGAACTTTGAATATATAAATCTGCAAATGACATATCCGACTTAACAATTATGTCATCCTGAATAACAGATCCGTCACCATAGCCGGAAATTGTAATATTTTCATTGTCAAATATTAGAGTGTTAGTTTGGTAATAATTTCCGGGAAACAGCTTTATCACTTCATTTTGCCCGTTTGACACAGCGGCATTATAAGCGGTGCTTATTTTGTTAAAAGGATTGGTAAAGCTGCCATCGCCACCTTCCGAGCCTTGATTTGAGACATAATGAATTTTGGCGAATGAATGATATGAGCAAAGGAATAGAACAGTTAGAATTGTGAGGGCATATTTTTTCATTTTATATCTCCGTTTATAGTTATTGCTTTCATTTGCGACAGATTGTTAAATTGAGCGTTTCAATTTCTTGATGCGTCTATTATATTATGTTAAAATCCATATGTCTATAGTAATTGTTGCCAGATTTGAAATATTTGGTGCTAGAAACGTATACCAATTTTTGCTAGATTTTTCTAACAACAATTGGTAAATTTATCTATAGCGATTAGCTACATGTTGTGTTTTACGGTATTTAAGGTGT
Organism: bacterium; assembly: GCA_029933535.1. Lineage (GTDB taxonomy): Bacteria > Auribacterota > UBA3054 > UBA3054 > B51-G9 > B51-G9. The sequence continues at coordinate 9,164 of JAOZNZ010000027.1, forward strand.
TTAGAAAAACTATAAAACTAAATAACGGAGAATAATTAATTATTTTTCAAAATAATTACAATATTGTTATATAAAAATCTTTAACGACAACAATGAAATAATTCTCCTCAGCGGATCTTCGACATGTACTCACGGTCATAATTTATAGTAAAATTAAAATCCTGTATATCTTGTATATCCTGTCATAAAAAACTTATTAAAAATATTAGACAGGCTTGTCTCGATAGCATTCAACAATTTTTGACGATCAGACTTTTTCTGTGGACTCTGTGGCTAAATAAAATAATGATTTTGTAAAATAAATTCGTTTTCTTGATTGCAAAGAAATTGTCAAAATGATGAATGTCAAAATAATAAAAATAATGATGACCGTTAGGATAAAAAATTACCATTAATTTGATTGGTAAAGCAAATTATTTCGGTATCAAAAACAGCACTCTAAGGACTATTTTATGCCTTTATACGAATATAAACAGCTTATTTGACGACACTTGATTTGGTCCGACTCGCGCCGAATAATAAATGGGAAAGTTAAAGAAGTGAAATCAGGGACTGATACACTGGATATTTGTTAGTTGATTAAGTATAATTAATAAAAATTAAATTTTTATGCATGGTAATAATATGAAAATAAATCTCTTTACATCAACTTTATCAATATTGTTATTTGCCGGTAGCTGCATAATTTATGGTGCCGATAAAAAAGAAGAAGTTTTAAAAGTTATTGTCATGAGTTTTAATATCCGGAATGCCGGAGGAGATAAAAATACACCTAACAATTGGAATAATCGAAAAAAACAGTTGTGTGATATTATTCAACGCTATTCACCGGATGTTATTGGACTACAAGAAGCATTTCGTAGTCAAATTGATGATATCCGTAAAAATCTTCCGGAATATGGTGAAGTAGGTTTAGGTAGAGATGGAGGAAAAAAAGGCGAGTATTCTGCAATTCTATATCGGTTAAACCGATTTAAAGTTAAAGAATCCGATACTTTTTGGCTTTCCGATACGCCTGAAAAACCATCAAAATCACAAAAATGGGGCAATGCCTGTATTCGCGTTTGTACTTGGGCAAGACTTGTTGAAAAGAAGTCAGGACAGGCATTTTATATGTTTAACACTCACTTAGACCACCGATCCCAACTTTCAAGAGAAAAGAGCGTCCGGCTGATAATGACGTATATTCAAAAGCGAAAATATCCGGATCCGTTTGTCTTAACCGGAGATTTTAACATGGGAGAAAGCAACTCTGCCATTAAGTATCTCGAAGGAACAGGAGAAATCAAGAACCATTCCCCGATAACTTTAGTGGATACATTCCGGATTCTTTATCCGGAAGAAAAAAATGTTGGAACACACAACGCTTTTACAGGTCTTACTAATGGAGAAAAAATTGATTATATATTTGTTGAACCAAAGACCCATACTTTGGCTGCATCTATTATAAGAGAACAAAAGGAAGGCAGATATCCTTCTGACCATTATCCGATAACCGCGACAATTTGTTTTGAAATGACTAATTCTGTTCAAGCTGTAAGAAAAGAACCAAACCGTTTTTCTTTATGGCAGCTTCCGTCAGAAAGGGATACAATAATATTAAGCTATGTTATCAAAACAGATAAAGGAAAATTAATCGTAATTGACGGTGGTTGGCTCGAAGACGGCGAGTATTTGAAAAATTTTATCGCAGCACATGGCGGGCACGTTCACAGTTGGTTTTTAACGCACTGTCATGATGATCATATTGGCGCACTGTCCTGGATTTTAACCAATAAAGCTAATATAACAATTGATAATATTTACGCTTCTTTTCCACCACTTGACTGGGTTAAAACAAATTCTCCAGGCACAGTTTCAACGGTAGAAATATTTCAGGCGGCATTGACAAACGCCGGCAGAGCAACCGTTAAAACCCACGCCGGTGACTCTATTGATATTGATGACGTTCACATAGAAATACTAAATGATTTTGACCTTGCAATCACTCGAAATGGCATTAATAATTCGAGCATCTTAATCAAAGTTTCCGACCCGACGAAAGCCGTTTTATTTCTTGGAGATCTTGGTAAAATCGGTGGCACAAACCTATTGACAAAAATTGTTCACAATAAATTAAAAGCCGATTATGTCCAAATGGCGCATCACGGTCAGTGCGGTGCGGGTAAAACTTTTTATGAAATTATTAATCCGAAATACTGTTTATGGCCAACTCCTTCCTGGCTATGGGATAACGACATCGGTCGCGGATTTAATTCAGGAATATGGCGCACTATCGAAGTGCGTAAATGGATGAAAGAATTGAACGTTTTATCAAATTATGTTGCTTCGTTCACCTCTTCACCCCAGCTGATTTTTGCCGCGAAAAATTTCGCAACGAATTTTTTAACCAAAAATGAAACCGACCCGAACACACCGTTAGACAGTTACGTTTCCATAAGCGAATGGAATTCTAACGTGAATATTGAAAAGTGGAAATATAATAATCATATTTCCAATGTTACTGTTTCAAATGATTTTCTTATCGGAAAAATCACCGGCAATAACCCGGAAATTTCTCTTACTCTTCGCGATGCGGATAAATATGTCTATCTCTCTTCCGGCTCCGTTGTTGAAGTGAAATGCAGATATGAAGTGGGGACAAAAAACACATTTGCCGACTGGTTTATCAATGACGGAACTTGGCACGTTAATTTTATTACTAATAATATTCAACAACTGAAAGACGGGAAATTTCATATTTACCGTGCGACTTTGCTTATGGACTTTGGTGAATTGAAATCTTTTACATTCAAACCCGGCGGCAAAAGTTCTACCGGTGAAACTTTCGCCATTGATTACATTCGCGTAAAATCACCCTTCATGATTAATCCAATCGATACACCTGACTGTAATTTTATTTACACAAGTCTGGCGGAATGGAACACAAACGGCTGTTTCGACAACTGGACAGTCAACAATGCAACAAACGCAACTGTTTGTGGCGGTATGCTTTCGGCGAAAAGTTATGGCAACGGTGATATTCAAATTCTGAAACACTATACCAACGGCTTGCCTGAATTAGATTTGGATTTAAGTTCAAACAAAATTCTTGAGTTTAGAATCAGACGTGATAACACTTCAAAAAATATTGAAATTTATTGCGGTACCGATATTAATCCAAAACTTTATTCGGCTACAAGAATTAAAATTTTAGCTAATCCTATGCCACATAAAAATATATTCTACACTTATCGCCTGGATATGTCAAAATATAAACAGTGGAAAGGAGTCTTGAAAACTTTTCGGATCGACCCTACCACTAATTCAGGCATAAATATTGACCTTGATTATATCCGCGTCGGCCAACTAATCCGCAAACCATAAATTTGTCCCATACTTTCGCTCGGAACAAATCTTCTCATTACCGGTGCGGTAAAGCACGGCCTCTTGACATATATAAACTATTATGATATTATAACAACCAATCTATAACACAAAATTATATAATATCAAACAAGAAAAATATATGCCAAAACCTACAATCGCATGCTACTACTTCCCAAATTATCATCCTAACGATTCACGGAACCGCAAATTAAAAGGTGACGGATGGTCGGAATGGGAACTTGTTAAAGCGGCAAAGCCGCGTTTTGAAAAACATCATCAGCCTAATATTCCTCTGTGGGGATATACTGATGAATCCGATCCTGAAATCATGGCTCAGAAAATCGATGCGGCAGCCGACCATGGAATTGACGCATTTATTTTTGACTGGTACTGGTATAATGACGGTCCGTTTCTTGAGCGGGCACTTGACGAAGGATTTTTGAAATCACCAAACAATTCACGTATCAAATTTGCGTTAATGTGGGCTAATCATGATTGGATAGACATTCATCCATATAAAAAAGATGCGGCGCGTAAAGTTCTTTCTTCCGGAATTATTACAAAAAAAACTTTTGAAGAAATTTGTGATATAGTTATAGAAAAATATTTTAAACATCCGTCTTATTGGAAAATTGACGGTTGTCCCTATTTTTCACTTTATGAATTGAATAAATTAATGGAAAGTTTTGGTACTATTCAGGCTGCAGCGGAAATGCTTGAACTCTTTCGGGAAAAAGTTAAAAAAGCAGGATTCCCGGATTTACATCTTAACGCTGTAGTCTGGGGAAATTCTATTCTTCCGGGAGAAACTATACCGGCTGATCCGGCACATGTAGTTAAAACGCTTGGGTTTGACAGTGTAACATCTTATGTTTGGATACATCACGTTGCACTACCGGAAATGAGAACTGATTATCTTTATGTTCAGGAAAAATATTTTGAATATTGGGAAAAAGCAAACACAATGTTTGACGTTCCTTATTTCCC
>JAOZNZ010000444.1 GCA_029933535.1 bacterium
CTAATACAATAAGTAAAGCAAATGTTGCCGGTTCCGGCACTGCAACTCCCCATTGTATTTCATCCAGATCTCCCTGGTATAAACGAGTGGGTCCAAAATAATCAGAGCCAATAATAACATCCTTAACAGCAGGAGCTAATAAACCGATCGCTGTCGATGTCTCGGTCATATAACCTTCTTTATCGTTACCAACAACCACTTGAAGATTATTATTTAATGCGGAAAAGCTCAAATGATACCAAACATTTGGACTAAGGATTTTACTTGACATAAAATAATTGAAATTTCCGGCGGCATTGTAAACTAACATTAGTATATTTCCGTGTATATCATCCCCGGAATTTTGAAGGTAAGCTTTTACAGGATATGTCCAAAACATTCCCGCGAAATTATCTCCTGAAGCATCAGGTAATCCGTTAAACCTGAAACTCAAATTCAGAGCCATCACATTCCCGCCCTGCCACGCGTTATTAACAATTATAGAATCGTTCCCGTCAAACGCAAGATAATTCCCACTATAAGGTGAGCCGGTTTTAAAAGTCGGCATTGTAGAATCATCTCTTTCTATTGCAAAATTATTCTTTGCGTTCAAAATCGGCGAAACCGCAGTGCGTCCACTCGAATTATCGTCAGGAGTAATAAAACAATCAGGATCTCCATTAGGCCACTGAACAGTAACTGATTCATCACAATGTAAAAGTCCGCGATTGTTTGAATTATCAATGTAAGGAGGTTTAGGTGGCGGAACGGGCTGAATTTCTTTGTTACTGAAAGCATACCATGGCCACGTGGCATCTCCACCGGTTATTAATGCGGTTTGCGAGATGGAAAAGACACCGTTTTCCGGAGCTATATAATAAAAAGTTAAAAGGTTGCCCTCATCAACACCGAATTTATTAGCGTCCATTAATTCAACATTTACATCCGCGCTTGTCGCAAAATAAACTCTGCGATGCGGAGCATCATCACCCCCGCTTAATCCCACATTATAAAGAGTGAATTTGTACGGAAAGCCCGGACGAAGGCCTGAAAGTCTCAATGAACTGTCAGAATCCCCGTTGTAAAAAGCTTTGTCAAGAAGATGAACACTGTTAGTTTCTATATTAAATGGAAACAAATCGAAATTTTGTGAATCGGGAGGATGCCAGCCAAAATATTCAACTTTCCAATCAGAACCAGACATAGTATTCGACCCTTCACCACGAAAAGTCACATCATTAATAAGCAAATTATCATTAACCCCAAGATTGACAGCATGAGAATAAGTTTTCGGATTTGAAATTAAGGAAGATTCATCGTCTGACCATCCGCCAATAAAATCAAAAGAGTTTTCCGTAGTAGAAATTTTTAAATTATCATAAAGATGGCCGGGAGAATTCGTGTCATAAAATCCGCTCATAAAAGAGATATAATTGTTAGTAAATCCACCCGCGCGAGTGTAAATATATCTTGGTCTGTTGTCAGCAGGAGTTTTATATAAAGGGTACGGAATTTCATTAACAAAAAGAGCGATATGTGCATCGCTGCCGGAAAAATCGTCTTGCGAAACTACTATTTTAATTTTTAAAGTGTTGGTTTCTAACTCGCTATAGTGAAAAACTCCGGTCGCGTTATTCCCACCGTCCTGAACAACATACATTCCATTAGTTTCAAATCTGACAGACATACCGCCGTCCGGGTTCCATGGATCAACGTTTTGAGAATTATGACCGAATTCAACACTTGCCCACCCTTCTTCAGAGAATCTTGTAAGTTCATATTCGATACTAAAATTCCCTGAATTATTGAAATTTTGATCAGGCGAAAATCCGCATCGCAGCAAAGGCGGAGCAGCGTTATAATTTAAAATAGAAGTTTTCGCTTTTCCGGATGATGGTCCTTCGTTAGTAACACAAACACACAAAGCGTTATATGTGGTATAAGTTAAAGGCGCAAGAGAACCGAACTGTCTTCCGGATTCATTATAATTATAGTTAATATTTCCACCGCCGGTTACATTAAATGTATCTTCAAACAAGAGAGAAGCAGGAAGATTCGCACCCGTTACAGCACATTTTACATCCGACCAGGTAGAGGTGTAAGAAAGATCAACCGAAGCAACTTGGTAGCAGTATTTTGTTGCTTTTGATAAATTTACATCGACATAGCTTGCTGAGAATGAAGAACCTATAATTTCGCCATCGCGTCTGATAAGATACTTTATAACATTTGATACAGAATCCCATTTAAGTTGAATTGATGAGCAAGAAAGCGGCACGGCAATCAAATTTCTCGGTTTAGCAGGTCCTATAGAAACAACATCGCTAAAAAAAGTTAATAAGCCGACGCCTTTGCCATTTAAAATCCATGGCCCTGAACCGGAGTGTCCGGAATAAATTAAACCATCATTTGCGGAACCATCGCCATCAAGCTGAAGAATAACAGTATTGCTTGCAACTCCCCCACCGATAATATTTACGCCTGAGTTTTCAAGATTGAAATAATTTTCCACACCTGAATTCCAGATAAGGCTGTCAACTTTATTCCGCATTACAATAGTAATATTTGTGTTTCCAATATCACTGAAAAAAACATGATCAATATTTGGAGGTTCAATATTTATAGTATTAGATGAGCCATATAAGTCGCGCATAAGTAACGCGGCATCATGTTCGCCAAGTTCTTTGTAACCATTATTATAAACAAAATGACAACCATTATGACCGTTTAATCCTGTAGTTGACATAACTTCTATATCCGGGAATTTGTCAGGAATTAAACGCTGCCGGTTTCGTAAACTTACATTCCATTGAGCAACAAGGCACCCAACTCTGAGTTGATGAATTAAAACTTCTTCAAAACCCGGATAATCTTCTAACCAGTTATTATATAAATTAGTAAAACCATTTTCATGAACATCTGCCGCGCCTGAATCGCTTTCCCCCTGATACCATAAAATCGCACGCAGTTTATTTGTAACCCCGGCATTTCTCGCGCGAAAAAGCAAACGACCGTAATTAGTTCCAATATCTTCCGGGTTACTGTCATTGCGTTCAAAAAAGCTGATTGGTTTACCGCCGTTACCATTATTAATTATAGCAATAGGAATTCCTGTTTCTTCAATTAATACACGTCCCATACGAATCGCCCATTGACCAATGGCACCTTGACCGTACATCTTGTCGCCTTCAGCGAGATGCCAGTTCAAATCACTTATAACTACTCCCGGGGAATCACTGTGAGTACCAAAAGAGCGAAGAAACTGCCCTTGGTTTACATTTGCGGAAGCGCTGCCGGGTTCTCTCATGGCGTTTGCGTTTGATTGCCCGTTAATCAAATAAACATCCCCGCCAACCACATTATCTACAGTAGCAATAGTTGTTTCGGTAGAACCAGCAACAGTAGCAACAGTAAAATCATAATTAGCAAGTTCAGCTTTTATAGAAGGCAAAAGATTAAAATTCGCACTACCGGCTGAATAGACCAAAGCTTGAGTTAAAACTGATTGCAGTACACTTTCTCTATAAACTTTTACAGTTATAAAATCAAATCCGGGTGAAGAAATAGTTCCGGCAATTTTTACATTTGCTATATTTGTTGATGGCAAACG
>JAOZNZ010000028.1 GCA_029933535.1 bacterium
CATCATTATATTTGTTATATTTACTTTCGCTTCTGTATGTCAGGCATATGAAACATCTACAGGGCCGGCAAAGCGAAGTTTTAATAGTTTTTCCCCGAGAATTTTTAACTTGAACTAAAAAGTAGCGTTTGTTCAATAATTAACCACCTACAAAAAACAACCATGAAAAAAATCAAATCAATTATTATTATAGTATTGGTTGGAGCAGCTGGCTTCGCATACGCTTTGCCACCCAATGATTATTTTGCCGACCGCGAAACTATGACCGGCGAAAGCGGAACTGCTTCAGGATCTAATATGGGCGCCACTCTCGAGGATGGTGAACCTGATTACAGCAACTCGAACACTGTCTGGTGGTCATGGACGCCCACGACATCAGGTTCCTACGAATTTGACACATTTGGCTCTACTTTTGACACATATCTTGCCATATTTACAGGCAATTCAGTGAGTTCATTGTCATATGTCGCCGCTAATAATAATGCCGATTCAACCGTTCAAAGCCTAATCTGTCTCGAAGTTGTGGCTGGGTGACTTATCAAATTCAGGTGGCAGGATACCATGCAGGTGATGACGGATTCATTACCCTCAACTGGAGCCCGACAACCTGGAGCGACTGGATATTTGACCGTAACACCACGAACACATGTTTTTATACTTTCTTTGCGCACGACTTAAGTGTTCTGTCATTCAGGAAAGTCCTGATTATGGAAAAGTATTTCAAAACTAATGAAGTCGGATGCATGAAATGGAAAAATGAAAGTTTTAACTTCCGTCCTGACGGCATGACAATTTATAACAAAAAAAATGAAAAAGTTGTTGATGGAAAGCAGCTTGACGGCGGCGGCACACAAACTTATGATAACATTATGGACTATAACGGCAAGTCTGTACTCTCTTATAATTATACCAGCAAAACTCTTACTCTCTACGCGGTGAAGAAGGGGGCTTTTACAAAAATCGGCGAACAAATTATAGAACATTTTACCCGCGCATGGTTCTCCGGTTCTGAAATTTATGCGAGATTGTTTGACAAACCGGCAGGTATTAGCAGTGAAGGGCTTAAAGTTTTTGACAAAAAACTAAATAAAGAAAAATGGAATGATCCGCTTGCTCCGGGCATGATCCGGATATTTGATAATGGACTGGTCGCACGAAATGTAAATGACTCGAATGCAAGAACTGCAACTATAACCTACAGGAAAAAAGGAAAGAAAATCATCTCTAAACATATTATCGCAATGCCTTCCGGCACTTGGTATAACATTCAATATGATCCAAAAGGTGGTGTTTTGTATTGGGTTAACAGTTGTCCAACAAACTCACCACTCACTTATTTGGACAGGAAAGGCAGGAAAGTAGTAGATAATGAGAAAATGACAGATGTGGGTGATGAATGGACTTTAGAGTATTTTGATGGTAAATCCCTGTATGTCAAAAAGAAAGTTGCCGCAGACACATTTACTTTTTTCCTCTATAAACTTAAAGGAATGGAAAAACTGGAAGAAAAAACCGTGACGGTTCCTAACAACGGCACAGCATGGTTGAAATCCGGGAAGTTGGTTTATATTTATTCACGCTACAGTGACTCAGACTGGTACTCAGGTGTCGATGTTTACAATAAAAAAATGAAAAAAGAAATATGGACTGTCCCATATGCTAAAGGTGGACTCATACGACTTGATAAAGACATCTTTTTTCGTAAAACTTCCGAAACCATCGGGGATACAACTACACTGACGTTCAAAATCTTCGGCAAAAAAGGAGAGATCGTTACTTACATATTCAGTTATACAAAATAGTTGGAGTAATGGAGTGGAGGGACGCTGTCCCCAGCGTCCTAATTGGAGAGTTGGAGTAATGGAGGGGTGGAGTAAACCGTCTCGCTCTCCAAGTAACCTGTTATTTTTTACCGGAGAAAATATTAATACTAAATTTGTCACGAGGCGCTCACGCTCTCGTTGACAAATTTCCTGACAATTGAAAAACCTGCACGGTGAAACCATGAAAAAAATCTCATCAGTAATTATGTTAGCTTTGGTTGGAACGATAGTTTATGCATCCGTTGTTCCGCTTAACAATGATTTTGTTAACCGTGAGATTATTACAGGCTCAAACGGATCCGCTGCAGGATGGAACGTTGGCGCCACACTCGAGCCCGGAGAGAAGCATTACGGCAACTCAAACACTGTTTGGTGGTCATGGACTCCGCCAACTTATGCTGTCTATCAACTCGACACTTTCGGCAGCAGTTTCGACACATACCTAACTGTATTCTTCGGTGATGTCCTGACTTCGCTCTACGTAGAAACAAGTAACAACGATGCGTTAGGCACTCAACAGAGCGCTGTTTGCCTTACGGCAGGCTCAGGTACAGACTTTCATATTCAAGTATCTGGATGCAATGCCGGAGATATTGGCTCGATAACGCTTAACTGGCACGCGGTTACCACCTGGTGCGATTGGATATTTAGTTATAATTACACAGACTCATATTTTACAGTCGAGTTCGGGGACGATTTGAGCTCGTTGTCATTCCCGTATATGCTAGCTTGGACGGCATATTATCGTACAAATGAACTCGGATGCGAGGATTGGAAATACGAAAACTCGCATGTTTATACTAACGGATTTACTATTACCGATAAAAACAACAATAAAATAATTGATAATAAACTGCCTGAAGGAATTAGCACGAACTTTTCCTTTCATTATTTTGACGGCAAACAAGTTCTCTTATATGACCGCGACAACAAAACTCTTATCATATATAAGGTCACAAACGGCGCTTTTGTAAAATCCGGCGAGAAAATAATTGATAATTTCGGAGACGCATGGTTTGACAAACCGGATATAAGTGTGTTCCTTTATGACAACATTGGTGAAGGTATTAAAGTATTCGACAAGAAACTTGATAAAGAAAAGTGGACTGAACCGGTTGCAAATGGAGACATTGTAATATTAGGAAAAGGGCTGGTCGCACGGGAGAACCGGAGCAATGACGTTCTAAACATCACCTGCAGGAAGAAAGGGAAAAAGCTTGTTTCCCGTCACTCCATAACCAATCTTCCGGATGCCAGGCTCTATGTCGAATATGACTCTAAAGGCGGCATCCTCTATTGGACAAAGAAATCAGACACAAATTCCCCTCTTACTTATATTGACAGAAAAGGCGAGAGAATTGTGGATAACCAATCACTGACCGATGTAGGTGATGTATGGGATTTACAGAGCTTTGACGGTAAAATATTGTATGTTCGTAAGACTTTGAACGGTGGAAGTAACACGTTTTATGTTTACAAGGTTAAAGGCTTGAAAAAACTGGCCGATAAAAATGTTAATGGATGGTCAAGATTGGATGTTGATAGAAAAGCATACTTTTTTACCAGTTTTTGCTCTGCCAACGGTGTAATTGTATGCGATAAAAAATTGAAAAAAGAAAAATGGAGCGACCCGCCTGCAGATGGGAACGTCAAGAGACTTACTAAAGATATTTTTATTCGCATGATCAGAACTACAGTTGGTGATAATGTAACTGAAACTTATAAAATCTTCGGCAAAAAAGGAGAGATCGTTACTTACATATTCAGTTATACAAAATAGTTGGAGTAATGGAGTGGAGGGACGCTGTCCCCAGCGTCCTAATTGGAGAGTTGGAGTAATGGAGTGGTGAAGTAAACCGTCCCGCTCTCCGGGTATCCTGTTACTATTTACCGGAGAAAATATTAATACTAAATTTGTCACGAGGCGCTCGCGCGCTCGTGGACAAATTTTCTGACTAACAAAAAACCTGCACGGTGAAACCATGAAAATAATAAAATCAGCCTTTTTAATTATGATAATTATGTTCGCCGTAAATACAGTCATAGCCTATAACATATCATACACAAACGCAAAATATATTGTTAAACTGGATGACCGCGGGAATTTTGATAAATTAAACTATCCGACAAACGGCAGCGACCACTCCGGTTCCATTATATGCGTGCTCTATCACAGCGGCGGCGGTGCCTCTCTTGGAAGTTCAATTTTCAACGTTATAACTAAAGTTAATCTTTCCGGTAATTCTGCGGATTCCGTCATTAAAAGCGAGGCAGTACAAATTGCTATCCATACTGATTTTCTTGAAAAATACATAGCACAGCAATATACTATCACTACCATAACAAATGTTCCGCTTAATGATGTCGTTTATTATCATTTCCAAGACGGCGACTTGCGGGGCTCTACTTTAAGTGATACGGTTGGTCGCAATGCGGCAACACGGGTGATGTATCAAACACAATCGAACATGTTCCTCGGCATTTGTCTCTTCAATCCTGATATGCAGTATTCAGACCGATATCAAGGCGGATATTTGGATACCGTATGGAATGCAGCCATTGATAACACGGCCGATAACACAATAACACAGGCACACGACACATCTGTTATTGTTGGATTACCAATCGGCTCTCTTAATCCCGGCGAGTCGTTTACCGCGCTTGTGAGAATTGGTTTCGGTTCAAATCAAACGCAAATGCTTGATGCAGCTTTCCCGGCAAATTTCGCGCCTGATATTTCAAAATTCAGTTTCGGAATAAATTTTAAAAAACCGGATAAAGACAAGTTGAACTTCAAAGCGGATTTTGATCCAACTACAATCGGATTAACAAATTTGGACGGCTACCTTGCTTCTTTATATGTTGGCGACTATGAAGTTCTCAATAGCACAACCGGCATAGTGAAAAACAGTAAAAGTGGCGGGAAGGCAACTTATCAACTTGGCGATTCTAAAGTCCTTCTTAAGCTCAATACTAAGAAATCCACAGTGCAATTAAAAGTTAAAGTTAAAAAAACTGACCTTGCAGATTCGCTTGGAATTACAAATAACGGAGCCCCTGGGCAATTAGACCTGCCAATCAGGTTCTGGCTCAGCAGTACAGGTTTTGCAGGCGCCGACTCCGTTACCGTCCCCTACACAAACAAGCAGGACAAAAACGCGAAAGGCAAGCAACCGAAAGAAAAATAAATTTGTACTGCAAATCATCCCGAGTGCACTGCACCCGCGTGCTCCGCACCGCACCCCGAGTATTTGGGGAATGCCGTGTGAGAATTTCAGATTAGTGTGGCTCAATGTCTTTTTTTGGGGGGCATCTTTATTTACCCAAGAACTAAACAGGAAAATTTATTAATTAATACCATATAATTTCAATTTTTTTATCGACAGAATCATGGTTGACAGAATCATTTTTTAATACAAAGAAAATTTTTAATCTATTAAATCGAATTCATTTAAACATTAATAAACTATCAATCTACTAATGTTCATCATTATTTTTAGTTTATTTTGTGTTTTCATCATTTTTAAAAATGATTCTGTCGACCATGATTCTGTCAATTGTATTTATTTGTTATTTGCCGATCATACTCCACCTCTATAGATTTTCGACAGATCAGCAACAATAATGCCCTCCCCCTAAAAAATTCCATTGAGCCATTAGTGTCTCGGGATAATTTTTCTCTTCAGTACCTCGGAATTAATTTCCTCTCTTCCAATGTCAGGACGTTAGACGTTTGCGTCGTTTTACAATAATCCAACATTCCAGCATTCCAAAAATCCAAATCCCTGCCCCCGGTTCAGGTATAAGCTCTACCAAAATATCATAGTTGCCTGATTGGGCATTCTCGTTGATCACTGCAATACCATGATAACCTGAACTTCCAGCAATGAAAGTTTCACTTTCATCACCGCCGGCGCTATAATCGTTAGCTGTCCAATTGCGGTTGCCCCGATCACCAGAACTGCGATCTGCTTCATAGCCAAACATTGCGATATCCACGGAGCCGCGAGTAATATCAACAGACGCCTTATACAGATCCCCTTTAGTCAGGTTAACTTCATAGACCTGAATAACTTCTCCGCTTCCTATAGAATCAGAAACAGGTTTTCCAACTACTAAATCATAAGCCTCCCATTCAGCTTCTATGGTGTATGGACTATCCTTACCATAATATGTTTGGGCATATAGTGTCGCTTTTCCAAAATCGCGACCGTTGGACATAATAAAATCGCGGGTAGTGCCTCCATATGTTGAACTCTGATATATATTATCAAACCGAAAATCGTCATCATCAGCCTTGAGATTGTGGTTGGTTGACGGATTAATGGCGATTCCACACCATTCAGTGCTTACAGTTCGGAACGTGAAGTCTTTGGGAATAGTGCTGAAAATAACAGGCGTGTCATTTAACAAGGCGTAAAGCGGCCTGTCTCTTTCGCGGCCATACCACAAAAATCTCGGTACAGCATTTGTATTTACTCCACCGCCCTGTAAAGTAAAAGCAGTTCCCATCCATGTGTTTTCGTGTGGATAAGAAATGCGTGTTGTAAGATAATCACCGGATCTGTCAATACCGGGACCGGAAGTGCCGGCTACCGATGCGTGAACTTCCCAACCGGGTGGCGTGACTGAATAATCGTCCCAGATAAAAACAGCGCAGCTTGGATAGTGTGTACCACCACCGTACATAACTGATCCGGCTATATCTCCACGGCCGTTTACATTAACCGAGGGAAATGCCCAGGCATAACCCGGACTCCATAAATTAGGTTCGTTAATTAGCGCCTTGGTGCTTTCGTTAAATCGCGCGACACGAACATAGGGATAAGGATGCGAACCGTCCTGCGCGGCACACCACATAAATCCTATCGTGCCTTCCGTATACCAGGACCCAAGAACATAACCTCCACTGCTTGGAAAATGGTTCAACCATTGTTTTCCATCGGGACCGGCTGCGCTCCGGTAGCCGTTATCCCATGCGGTAATAGCGACATTATCAGCGCCTAAGCCGCCATCTTCAGGCCAATTATAAATTCTTATAGAATTAGTTGCCTGATTATTATGCGCTGCAAAATACATGGTTGTGCTTGCACCGTGAGTAGGTCTAAATACCCATTGATCCGGCCATCCCCGCGTATAATAACTGTAGCCAAATCCTGAAGCTGTGGATAATTCATCCAGAGGAAGTCGACGAATACTTGCGGCACTATCAGAGCCTGTAGGATCAGGACCAATATAATTAGCTGTCAGATAAAGATAATTTTCTCCAAGTACCATGTCAGGAAAATCAAGCCATGTGCCGAAATTCGCACCCATTGACTCGGCATCAAAATCGTAAACATACCAATTTTGATTTTCAATATCCGAGAAGCTATTTGCAACCGCAAGCTTATGAATGTTATTTGAACTCCCGTCCTTAGTGGATTGAAGCAGCCAGAAAAGACAGTCCCGGCTTGGATCGTAAATCACTATCTGGTCACAACAAAAATCCTGCCCTGCCGGCCACCCAAAAGCTGTGTATGGATTTATATATTGGAAAGTCTTTCCCGCGTTAACTGAAAGAGATGCATACCAGTTGCCCGAATAAAATACACAGCGGCCATTGTTAGCAACACTGGGCTCATTTATTCTCGATCGCTGGTTAAGCGGAGCTCCTGATGTTCCAAGGTCGTTGTTCTCAAAAAACACAAAACTGCCCGCCGCGCCTGAAGGCGGGGCGGCTAATGTATTTTCATCATGAACAGTAATAGAGGTTTCTCCCCCATTTTTTGATATTGCCTGTTTTGTTACCATGGACGTTATTATTTTATCAGGCATTTTTATGTCAAACTTTCCGCCTGCAGGTACATGCTTCATTTTCGATATGTATTCCTCTCGCTGAAGCATTTGTTCTTCTGATATCTCAGGCGGAGCGGAAAGAAGCTCTACCTTAACATATGTCGGGGGACCGATATAAGTTTGTTCTGGCATCCCGATATTTGCAACTTTCTCAGCATTAGCTCCACTTACGCAAATTGCAATGAAAAGTGCAAATGATAACATGCTTTTTATAATTGTTTCTTGTTGTTGTTGTTTCATAATTTTCTCCAGGTGATTAGGTATTAATTAGTCAGTGCAACCATATTTCCGTTTCGTTTTTTGTAATAATGGTACCATTATACCGTATAAATAACATTATTGCAAATGGTAATAGAAAATCCAATTTCAGAAAGTAGTAAATGAATACAACAATTGATTTATTAAATTATTCCGGTACATTTTTTTGATTCAGCGCTTCTTCCCGTTTGCGTTTTTGTTCCGGCGTTAATTCCGGAGGTTTGGAAGGGATTTTTATTTTAACGGTTTTAGCAGGACCGATACTGCTTTTTTTTATATTAGTGTTCCCGGTAATTTCTGTTTCAGGTTTATCGGCTTGTGCGTTTTCTTCTGTTTTCCGTATCGTATTTTCCGAAGACTTTTTTTGAATTACCGGTTCTGAAACACATGCCTGTAACAAAAAAAGAACAGCAGAAAAAGTCAGGATATAAATTTTCATTATTTTCTCCTTAATTATTAAAACATTCTGCAAAATAGAGATTTGACAACATTTTTTCTATAAACACTTAATCATGATGCTTCTCAAATAGCAATTTTTAAAAATTGTTTTTCTAAATTAATATGTTTATTCAAGCGGTGTCATGTAAACCTGGTTAGATTCCGGAATTCCTCCCTGTAAAACATATTTCAGTTTCGTTTTGTAAATATCTTTTTTCTTTTTATATTTTTCACTATAAACTATTTTCGCCGTTTTGTCGGCTTTGTCTTTGAAAACCCAAACCGTTTCTTTCTTGTTCTTGGCGGTAAGTTGGCGCGGGCCGTCAACATTGGCATCTGTCGAAAGGTTCCAGAGCCCTATGCCGTAACCGTTAGTCAGGTAACTGTAAAGTCGAGGATCAATCTCTTTGCCTTTAAGAACGCCTTTTTTCTTGTTTTTCAACTTCCATTCAGGGCTGATTACTTCAACCCAGTGCCTAACAGAAATAATATAGTTGGCCGCATTGGCATTATCGTTAACCACAGCAATTCCGTGCGGACCGGTGCTTTGGGCAGTGAATATCACATTTTCATCGCCGCCCGAACCGGCTGCGGATGCAACCCAATCGCGATTTGCGCGGCTGCCCGAACTGCGGCTCGCTTCATAGCCAAACATAGCAAGGTCAGCAGTGCCGGAAGTAATATCGAGAGACACCTTATATGTATTTCCGGCAACCAGGTTCGCTTCATACATTTGTATAACTTCTCCGCTGCCAATAGAATCAGAATGAGATTTTCCGTCTTTTAAATCATAAGCTTCCCATTCAGCTTCTATGGTGTATGAACTATCCGAACCGTAGTATGTTTTTGCGTAAAGAGTAGAATATCCATAATCGTGCCCGTCTGTCACAATAAAATCACGAGTGGTGCCTGAATATGTAGAACTCCGGTAAACATTCTTAAATCTGAAATCGTTGTCATCTGCTTTAAGATTGTGGTTGACAGACGGATTAATGGCGATACCGCACCAGTCATAACTGACCGTTTTGAACGTAAAGTCTTTAGGAATTTGAGAGAAAGTAACCGGAGTATCGTTTGCTAAATTATAAAGCGGCCTGTCTCTTTCGCGACCGTACCACAAAAATCGCGGAACAGCATTTGCATTTCCTCCTCCTCCCTGCAAAGTAAAAGCGGTACCCATCCAGGTGTTTTCGTAAGGGTAGCAAATTCGAGTGGTAAGATAATCGCCGGACCTGTCTATATTTGGGCCGGACGTTCCTGAAGCTGAAGTATACGCGTCCCAGTTTCCTGATGTATAATCATCTTTTATAACTACAGTACAACTTGGATAATATGTACCTCCACCCCACATAAGTGAGCCGGCGATATGCCCCCTTCCATTTACATTAATTGAAGGAAATGCCCAGGCATAACTTCCATTCCAAATATCAGGCTGACTTATCAATGTCCTGTCACTCGCGTTAAACTTTGCCACACGGACAAAGGGATAAGGATGCGAACTGTCCTGCGCGGCACACCACATAAAACCGATAACTCCCTGCGAATACCAAGCGCCGAGAACATACCCTCCGCCACTCGGGAAATGATTCAGCCATTCTTTTCCGTCCGGTCCCGCGGCATGCCGGGTACCGTTATACCAAGGTGTAACTGAACGGTTGACGACAGACAAACCGGTTGAAACTTCATTCCATTTGTAAATGCGAATGGAGTTGGTTGAATTATGTGCTGCCCAGAACATTGATGTTCCTGCGCCGTGCGTAGCTCTATACACCCATTGTTTAGGCTGCTGTGCCACATAATTATAACCGATGCTGGTTCCGGCTGCAAGCTCGTCCAGAGAGTAACGTGCGATAAATGCGGAACTGTTCGGGCCAATGTAATTCGCTGTATGATAGAGATAATTCTCGCCAAGAACAAGATCGGGAAAATCAAGCCATGAACCATCCGCTCCGCTGAAATTCTGTGCAGTTATATCATAGGTGTACCAAATTTGATTTTCGATGTCGGAGAAACTGTTCGCAACGGCAAGTTTATGAATATTATTTGTGTGCGAGTCCTTGGTGGATTGAAGAAGCCAGAAAAGGCAATCACGGCCAGGATCATAAATCACTACCTGGTCACAACAAAAATTCTGTCCCACAGGCCATCCAAATGCTGTGTATGGATTTATATATTGGAAAGTTTTTCCCGCATCAACTGAAAGTGAAGCATACCAGTTGCCTGAATAAAATACGCAGCGACCGTTGTTGCCTACACTCGGCTCGTTTATTCTTGAGCGCTGGTTAAGCGGCGCGCCTGCAGTTCCGATATCGTTGTTCTCGAAAAACACAAAACTGCCCGGTGCGGCTGAAGGAGGGTTGTCTAATGTACTTTGATCTTGAAAAATAATAGAAGTTTCCGGCACGTTATTTTTTATCGATTGTTTTGTAACCGGCAACTTATTTACATCGTCTAATTTACCGGCTGTAGGCTTTCCTCCATCCGGTACGTGCTTCATTTTTGAAAAGTATTCTTCCCGCTTCCGCATTTGTTCTTCTGAAATTTCCGGTGGCTCGGAAAGAAGTTCCACCTTAACACGCGTTGGTGCTCCGATAAATCCCTGCTTTGCTTCCAAACGGACTAGTGTATCTATGCAGTCTGTTTCAGCATTAGCCCCGCTCACGCAAATTGCAATGAAAATAATAAATGGAAATATACTTTTTTTGATTGTATTTTTTTGTTGTCTTTTCATGACGTCCTTCTTTTGTTGTTTGTTAAATTACTCAAGTACATTCATTTGTTCGAACGCTTCTTCCCGCGCACGTTCTTGTTCCGGGGTCAGTTCCGGAGGTTCGGAAGGAACTTTTATTTTAACGGTTTTAGCAGGCCCGATACTGCTTTTTTTAAAGTTCTCATTATTTTTCCCTCAATTATTAACCTAAATAACGCAGTCGGATTTTATAACTTTTTTACACTATCATTCCACAGAAAAATACATTTTATTTAAATATTTAATGATTCTGCCACAAAATTTAACTCGAAAAAAGAAACTATATAAAGCCCATAAATAATTGAGTATAACAATAAATCAGAAGATTTAAAACTTTTATGTGACAGAATCATTGGTGACAGAATTATTTTTTTCTTAATTTGTTAAACCATTGGATTAAAATTTATTTCGGCGCTTTGTATTTGCCTTTTTCATCAAACTCTATCGTGTTAATAATCGTCTGATTGCCAACATTAATTACTACCGGAATATTTGTCATAAGCCTGTAATCAGTTCCTTCAATGAGCTGCAGTTTTTTTGCGGTGAACTTCCCGTTTTGGTTTTTAACAACAATTTTCGCGGTTAGTTTCTTTTCTTTATCCTTATACATATATTTTTTCCCTTTCTTGTCACTCCAAAAATTTGCATCATCAAGCGGCAGAGAAATATTTTCAATTTTTACAAAACCATAATTCGGTGATGATTCCGGAACTAATCCCTGAAATTTTAACGAAATTGATTTGCTCTTAATTTTGGCTTTTGTTACTAATCCACCGGACTCCTGCGCGCCAAGACTCCATACAAGTCCATAATAACCTTCATAGTCCAAAGAAATTTCTTTTACAATTTGATTGTTGCTTAAGTCAATTATCGAAATACCGTTGTCAGACGCAATAGCTATATATTTGCTGTCAGGGGAAAATGATGGATACAATGCAAATGAACCGCCTGATGTTATCTGCTGAGGACTGCTTCCATCAGCTTCGGCAATATAAAGATGAAAAGTACTTCCGCCATGTTGAGAAACACAGGCAAGCTTCTTACCATCCGGCGAATAAGCCGGATGCATAGAGTCAACGGGCAGCGAAGTAAGTTCCTGAGGCACTCCACCGGTTACCGGTATAGTGAAAATGCCACTTCCTCCAAAGTCGAAATCTTCTTGCCCAAAAGCGAGTGTAGTTCCATCCGTAGAAAAAACAGGGCGCTTGATATCAACATTCCATAAAGGTGTTCTGTAAATTTCAGTGTTATCACTGCCATCTACATTCACAACGCATAATACATCATCATTGGATGGACTCGCGTTACGATGAACATAAGCAATTTGTTGACCATCAAATGAAAAACACGGATCAACATTAAAATCCGTATAGGATGTCGGAACAACATCAGTCATCGTACCGTCAAACGCCAGTAAAGATATATTTACCCTATAACTCCCCTGGATAACACACGGGTCACCAAGAAAAGGAGGAGCGCCAACTCCTAAAAATGGCATCGTTCCTACCTCTTCCGAAGATCCGACGATTAAAGTTGGTACTTTTGTAAGAATTTGTTTTTCTTCATTCGCCACATTCACAGTAGCAACGTGGAAATCGGAAGTAGTTTTTATGGAATAAATAATCGTGCCGAACGGCTCTGCATAAACATTAGATATAATGATGCAGGCAAAAACTGATATAAGAATTGATTTTGAAACGTTTTTTTTCATTTTCCCTCCGGTTAAAAATTAAATTTAAATTTCATGCTTTTTCAGGCTAAAAATACTATAAATACTAATAATTAAGTTGTTTTTTAAGGGACGACTACTTATTCAAGCGGTGCGATGTAAACCTGGTTAGATTCCGGAATTCCGCCCTGTAAAATATATTTTAGTTTCGTTTTATATATATCTTTTTTCACATTGTACTTTTCACTATAAGTTATTTTCGCCGTTTTATCGTTTTTATCTTTGAAAATCCAGACCGTTCCTTTCTTGTTCTTCGCGGTAAGCTTGCGTGGACCGTCAACATTGCTGTCGGTATCAAGATTCCAGATTCCAATTCCGTAACCATTTGTCAGATAAGACATAAGCAGCGGAGTTATTGGTTTACCTTTCAGCAATCCTTTTTTCTTGTTATTTTTTAATTTCCAATCAGGGCTGGTTACGCGAATTTTTCCGCTTAAATATTCGTAAGCGCCAATGTTAACCGTACCGTTATAAATCCTGGGGTTGCCGTCCAAATCTGTCGCACCGATCATCCACGGCATATTTAATCCGGCATCAATACATGATGATCCCTCTTTAAGATGATAATCAGAACCCGGCGAGACAAACATTGGATTTTCGGAAAAGCATCCGATTCCACCCGGCAATCCAC
>JAOZNZ010000445.1 GCA_029933535.1 bacterium
TCAAGTCAGGGATTGCCTTTGGTCGGCGCTACCGAAGACCCGTTAACTGTTGCTGTAGATTTAATGGGAGCTGACAACTTTTTCATGGCATGTGTCACGGAACCGGAATTTGTAAGAGATTTCATTAATATAATAACTGATAAATTATGCGCGGTTATTACAAAAAATGAAAAAGCGTCCGGGTTCAACGGTGAAGTTTTTGTGAGTTCTGATTACGCTCCCATGCTTTCGCCAGAAATGTATGCGGATTTTGTCGTGCCAAGTTTGGTTAAAATTAAAAATACTATCAGCGGACCTATGCGGTTGCATCATTGTGATGTTCCCGGACAACTTGTGGATATAATTTTATCAGAGATCAAACCGGAAATTATTAACGGATTCAAATCTAAACATGATCTGATTGGCGGGATGAAAGTTATGGCGGAAAAAGTCGGCGACAAAGCTTATCTCGAACCTTATTTGGATGGTACTGTTATGATGCACCAAACTTATGATGAAATTTATAATGATGCTTTGAGTGTAATTGAATTATTTGATTCGCATAACTGTCGATTTCATCTCGGAGCAATGAGCGCGGACTGTCATCCGGTTGACAAACTGACTAATTTAAACGCTGTTATGCAGGCAAGTGAAGATTATGCAAACGGAAAAAGAGCAGAATAATTTTTAAACTACGGAATACACTGAACACACGGGAAAAATTTGTCATTAAATAATATCTGTGTTAATCTGCGGTATTCGTGGGCAAAAACAGTCTTGTATTTTCCGTGTTTTTCGTGTATTCAGTGGTTATAAAAAGAAAAGGAAAAATATATTATGGAATCTATTAGTAAATATGGAAAGTTTAACGAAAAGGAAAAATGTTTTGAACTGTTAAATGATCCGCCAAGAAAATGGCTTAATTTTCATTATAATGGAACTGGCGATAATGAAATGGTTGTTGAAATTAGTAATATTGGTGATGGGCAGGCTTTTGTTAGAGATAAAGTTGGTAATCGTTGTAATATAACTCAGTGGGATAGTAAATATTTTTATGTTAGAGATGATGAAACAAATAATGTTTTCTGTCCATGGGGAGAACCTGCTCCTCGTGAAGTAAAAAATAAAAGCTGTAAATATTATACCGCGAAAACTGTTATTAGTAGTGAATGCGATGATTTGCGGGTTACTCAACAAATTTTTGTGCCTAAAGATTTAACCACAGAAGTATGGAATATTTCGTTAGAAAATTTATCTGATAAACCAAGAAAAATCTCTATGTTCGCCTATTCTGGATTTAATTTGTCAGGCTTAGATTCTGAATTTAATCATGTTGCGGCTGAAAATTTAAGTAAAGTTATTCCGGAAATGGGCGGGGTATTTGTAAAAAATATGAATACTCTTGTTCCTACTAACAGATTTAATGGTTATATAATTTCTCTGAATAATTATACCGGTGGTTCCGGATATAGAAGTAATTTTACAAGATCTGATTTCGGTTTTGGTACGCCTAAAATTTTATGGGGATGGAATGCGGATAATAAAGGTGGATTTGGTCCTGACTGCTGCGGATTAGTGCAAGTAACGGTTACAATTCCTCCCAAAGGTAAAGTTAGAGAAGATTTTTTAATTGGATTAACAAGCTGTCCTGAAGAAGTTATTAAACTTAGAAATGAACTTACTTCTGAAAAACTTGATGAAATGTTAAAAGAGCAGGAAGCTATTCAAGCAGAAAAGGCAAAAGCATTTCATATTGATCTTGGTGAAGAAAATAAAAACATTTCAGGTTTAATGAATATTTTCATTAAGAATGGTTTGATGAGATATATTATTGAACCCGTTGGTTTTAGAGATAATCTGCAAAATGATAATGCCGGGGCGCTTATCGACGTTGATTTATATTCCAAAAATACTCTTTTTCAATTAAGCAGCCAATATGCCGATGGAGCATTCCCGCGTGCCACTCGTCCTTTCCACAGATTGCAATATTCAGATCAACCGGCATGGGTTTTATTAACTATCCCGGGATTAATTGAAGAAAGTGGCGATTTAACTCTTTTGGATAAAGAAGTTGCTTATTTAGATAGTGATGAAGTCGGAACTGTTTGGGATCACATGATTCGTTCAATGCGGTTTCTTACAAAAGACTTGGGCAAAAACGGGCTTTGCGATCAACGATATGCTGACTGGAATGATGGTTTGACTAAAAGCGAAGCAAGTGGCGAACGCGAAAGTGTTATGGTTACTTTTCAGCTTTGTTATGGTTTATTACAACTTATAAAATTAGCAAAAATTATTGGAGACAAAGCAACTGAAAAAGAAGCTCAAGATAATTATGACCTTTTTAAAAAACGGTTAAATGATATTGCTTGGGATGGAAAATGGTACACAAGAACTATTTGTGAAGATGGTTACCAAATAGGTTCTGACAAAAATGATGAAGGTAAAATATGGATGAATCCTCAAACTTGGGCGGTTTTATCCGATGTCGCTTCTCCTGAACAAGCTGAAACTTGTATGAATGCTGTAGAAAAACATTTGAATCATGAAATTGGATATATTGTTTTAGCTCCTCCTTTCACAAAATTTTCTCCAAAAGTTGGAGAAATCTCCAACGGCATTCCAAATTTTAGAGAAAATGGAGGATGTTATTGTCACGCTTCAACTTTTAAGGGCATTGTTGACTGCATGTTAAAACGACCTGAAAAAGCCTGGAATACTTATGTGAAATTAGCTCCCGATAATCCCGATAATCCTGTCTCTCAATCAAAATTAGAACCTTTTTCTTTTACAAATAATTATTCTGCTGTAGATGAATCTTATGGATTAGCAGGATATCCCTGGAGAACCGGGACTGCCGGTTGGATGGTTGTTTTGCTTATCGAATGGATTCTCGGCGCCAGAAGAAACTTAGAAGGTTTGATGATAAATCCTTGTTTAACAAAAACAATTCCAACCGCAAAACTTACTCGTAAATTTCGTGGAGCAACATATTTTATTGAATATGATAACACCTCCGGGCGGTGTGTTGGAACTCAATCTATTATTTGTGACGGAAAAGAAATTGAAGGAAATATTTTGCCTGATTTCAAAAAAGGCGAACATATTGTAAAAGTAATAATTTAAGGGTTGAGAAATAAATAAATGGAGTGAAAATGAAAAGACAGACCGATTACAAGCGATTTTTAAAAATGGTAAATCATGAACCTACTGATGTTCCATTATTTTTTGAACATTATGTTGAACCTGGGGTTAAATCTGATGTTTTAGGAGATGATAAAGTTGAGCAAGATGAACCGCAGTGGGGGTGGGCGATAAATACTATGAATGCACATGTAAAACTTGGGTGCGATGTTTGCCAAGCAGGCATACATATTCTTTCCGATTTTATTTATCCTCAACCAGAGCATGAAAAAGACGAAAGTATATCTCAAAATACAAATGCAATGATTTATGATGACGCAAGTTTTAAAAATTTTCCTTTCCCAGACCCCGAAAAAGCTGATGTTGAATTTTATTTAAATAAATTAGAAGAAGCTGCTCCCGAGGGCTTGAAAGTTTTTATTGGCGCCGGAAGAGGAATTTTTGAGTCTTTAGTTGATTTAG
>JAOZNZ010000446.1 GCA_029933535.1 bacterium
GTAACAATTTCTTCAGTATATTTTTTTATGAAATCAATAGTTTTGCTGTCTGGATTTCCGAACTGGTCCATATGTTCACCGGAAATATCAGCAGCGGCGGGAAAATACCAGAAGATTGAAGGAATCAACCCAATATTATTTTCTTCAGCAGCGTTAACAACATCATCAAGCAGTTTAAAATAAGTTTCTTTATCTTCAAAATAAAGATTATATTCTGAAGGCCAATATCCGCCGCACATAAATCGCACAAAAGGAATTCCTGCTTCAGAAAGCTGCTTCAACCCCTTACGATAAGAAGTGTCGGAATTATTTTTTAGCGTACGGTAGAACAGATCGAATTGATTAGCACCAATAGCCCTGTAAGGTTTATTATTTTTCATCAACGTGCCTTCTTTTACATAAAGCCCGTGTTTTGGTGTACTGCATGCAGCAAGAAACAGAAGAACGGCAAACAGTATGCAGTAGGCAGTAAGCAGTTTTTTCATAATGTTAAGTTTGTCAGGAAATTTCTCTTGCGATTTTTTAAAATCGCAAAATAAATTTAGCATGTTTTTGTTTAGTTTATGACTCGAGTTTTAGATAAATCCATTCTTTAATTTTAATCTTAAAATTATCTGCCGATTCTAAATTTATTTTTATTTTTCCGAAGAAAAAGAAAAAAGAAATTTCCCGTTATAAATAATAAATAGCTCGGTTCAGGTATTGCTCCGGAAACAATCAGTGAATAATGCTGGTAATCAGGTTCATAAGGTTGAAACCCTTTATGAGTAATTTCTACTGTGTAAGCTCCAGGTGTGGCACCGGTGTTTATAATTATTTGTTCAACATTGTCAACAATATTATCTCCGGTTGTTGCGTTGGCCGAAGGGTTATTAACGTCAAGAACAAAAGGATAATTCGTTGTTCCATTTGGTGAAACTATTCTAAGGTCAAGATCGTTTATCAAAACCGGTGTCCTGTTATTGTGGGTTGAAGTCCATGCTCCCTGCGGATCTGTCCAGCAGATAGTTACTTTGAACGGTTCTGAGCCGTCAATTGTAAAAGAGTATTCGTCATCTGAATTGGCATTGTCAAGCAGCCCTTCTGTGATTTGCGCTGACATATCGCTTAGCACAGTCCCTTTAGAAATAACGTCAGCAGCCACTTTAGTATTCATAAGTCCCCAGCCGTAAGCATAATCAGGTCCCGGATTGCCTATGTCATCAGCTGTGTGAATTATAATGCCTTTTAAAGTGCTTGAACGCATATCGCTTGAATTTAAATTTCTGTAATGTTGAACAAGAAGCGCCGCGGAACCGCAGACATTTGGTGATGACATACTTGTGCCGCTCAATGTTGTATAATCAGAATTATAACCATTATCGCACGAATATAAATTAACACCATTACCTACAACATCAGGTTTTATTCGGCCGTCATCGGCCGGCCCCCAACTGCTAAAAGAAGCCATGGATGGCGGCAGCCAACGCACGCCGCTTGATACAGCGTCATTTACAGCACCAACGGTAAGAATATTTTTTGCAACACCTTTTGATGTGATACAATCATATCCGTTATTATAATACACCCCATCGCCTTTTGGATGAGAAGCAGAATTATAGGCCACAGGATGCCATCCGGAATTATAATAATAAATAGTGTTTCCATTTGATGGAGTATCATTTCTATCATTTCCGGAGGACTTCATTATCAAGTAATAAGGAGCATTATATGCAATCACATCCCAATCCCGTGCGTAAGAACTGTATCTTCCAAAAGAATAATCATACATTGTTGAGATGTTTCTGTACCAGTGCCATGCTTCCACTCCCGACCAATTGGCCCAAACCCATCCTGAAGCAGTTCCATAAGAATGATTTGAAATATATATTTTAGTAGATTGATTTGGAGCAGAAGCAGCGCGGCTAGCCATTTCAGCTTCGTCTGAAGTCCATTCATAAGAATCTATTTTCACGCTTGGTGCCATTCCTTTTGCGGAAGCGACTACACCTTTGGCACCTATTGTTCCGCCAACGTGAGTTGAATGATAATGAGAAGCCGCACCGTCTTTTACGGTAACTCTTCCATCAAATTCCTGATGAGTTGACAAAACGCTTCCACCGTCCCAAACGCCTACTGTCACATTTGAACCGTTAAGATTATATGGAGAAGTGTTTCTGATAAGATCCGCTGCGGTAGAAATTGCCGCGTTATAGTTATAAGTAATATAGTAAATTGGAATCCCATTTTCTATTCGCATAAGTTCGTGAAGTGTGCCGTCAACTTCATAGCGAATCCGTTTATTGTTAGCATGCGCCCAAGCTTCCGCTTCTGCTTTTTCTTTCTGATCTTTTTCCAAAAGTTGTTTCACTTTTGCGTTGCGTACACTTTCATCAGAAAACGGAGCGGGATATTTTGGTGTTTCATTTGCATATAAAATAAAAGTAAATAAAAACCCCAGAGTAATAATTTTAGTTTTCATAATGTTTAATTTTTTGTAGGTTAGGAAATTTATCCCGATGCGCTTGCGCGCTCGGGATAAATTTAGCATGTCTTTGTTAAGTTTATGATTCACATTTCAGACTAATTTATTTTTTTTCAATCTTAAAATTATCTGCCGTTGCTAAATTTATTTTTTATTTTTCCGAAGAAAAATAAAAAATAAATTCCCAACAATCCATAAAATTCCCGGCTCAGGAATTATAAGAAATCCGTTGACCGCTAAAGAAATTTGACCGTCAGGATTTGTCAAAGTTATATCCCGATGTCCAAGTGATGCATTAGCCGCAATGTCAAATGAAACTGATAAATTTGTAGGTGAAATATAAGAAATACCATAGTTGCTGATTCCGTTGATTGTTCCGCCTGTTAGAACAATATCCAGCCTGTTAGAATATCCCGCACCGGGATCGTAAAAACCGTTTCCGGAAAGTTCCAGCACAAAGCCAGTTTGTCCCGGAGCACCGTTTGTGTTTGGGTTAACGAGAATTGGCGATGGAGATAAAAGCTCGGTAACATAAGTTCCCCATGTGTTAGCCGGACTTTTCGCGTATTCCTGAATTGTCCAGAGAGACATGTCATCATTCGGGTCAAGGCTTGTGTAGCTGTAATCTCCCCATCTGTTTCTGCCGCTGTTGTCAATACGTTGATAAGAAGCAACGCCGGGTTTAAGTTGAGTTATGGCACCCATAGTGTTATTTGGATCAGTAACAAGTCTTCCGCAAGTGTAACTTCCTATGTAATCAGAACCTTTTGAACCTGAAAAACCCATGGCAGCATGCCCCTGACCGTTTACCATTATCGAAGGATAATAATAAAAGCGCGGAGTCGTAGCGCGGTTGTCGTACACCCTGCCGTTCTGCAGAACAGATGGAGTTACCGAAGAAACGTTAAGTTCAAACCATTCACAGCCTGTTCTATCGG
This sequence comes from bacterium, assembly GCA_029933535.1. GTDB lineage: Bacteria > Auribacterota > UBA3054 > UBA3054 > B51-G9 > B51-G9. Next base: position 3,403 of record JAOZNZ010000446.1, read on the forward strand.
CAAAAGAACTTCCACCACTGCTGTTTACACCGACATTTCTGCAAGTCCAAAGTCGGTTGTTGCGAATTATTGCCATTTGCGCACGCATATCTCCAACGTGAAGGTCGGTAGATCCATAAGCCGGTGCGTTAATCGGCGCGGCAAAAGCCGGGGTAGTTATAGTGCCTGAGGAACCATC
>JAOZNZ010000029.1:0-2830 GCA_029933535.1 bacterium
AATCGTCCTGCCCCAAAATCGTCCTGCTAAAAATTGAATCAGCATTTTATTCGCGATTTTGGTAAACTATTAAATGAAGATGGATTGATGGACAGTAAGACGCATTTCCCAGTGCGTCATGGATTGTTGGATTGTTGGATTGTTGGATTAGTGGATTAAACCTTAAACCTTAAACCTTAAACCTTAAATTTTAAACTAATAACTGACAATACGAACAAATGACAAACGTCTAACGTCAAAGGACACTATAATCATGAATAAAGATTTAAAAACTATTATCGAACCAATTGTTTCAAGTTATCACGAGCAGGGTGGAATAAACCATATCGATGGTTTAAATCTACCTAACAAACAGGAAGTTATTGAAATAACACGTGAATTACTTAGCCTCTTATTTCCAGGCTTTTTTGGCGATGAAAGACTCACAAGCGAAAACCTTCGCGATGTTACCGGTATTCGTACACGCGAGCTTTATAATAAACTTTCAGAACAAATATGCCGGAGCTTGAAATATGCATGCAGACGTGCCGGTGAATGCGAAAATCATACATGTGAAGAAAATTCTCAGAGATGCGCTGCTTGGATACTTGAACGTATCCCGGAATTGCGGAAAATTCTTCAGACTGATGTTGAAGCTGCATATAAAGGCGATCCGGCGTGTTATTCTCATGAGGAGGCTATAGTTTGCTATCCCGGAGTCTTTGCGATTGCGGTTCAGAGGCTTTCGCATATTCTTTACAAATATAATGTCCCGTTAATTCCAAGAATTATGACAGAATATGTGCATCATCATACCGGTGTTGATATCCATCCCGGCGCAGAAATCGGTGAACATTTTTTTATGGATCACGCGACAGGAATTGTAATTGGTGAAACAACCGTTATTGGTAAAAATGTTAAATTATATCAGGGAGTAACTCTCGGCGCGAAATCTTTTCCTGAAGACGCGCGGGATATTCGCGGACATAAACGTCATCCAACTATTGAAGATAATGTCGTTATTTACGCGAATTCAACAATACTTGGTGATATTGTTATTGGTGAAAGCGCAGTTATTGGTGGAAATACCTGGATAACAAACGATGTTGCTTCCGAAACCACAATTGTAATTGAACCACCCAAAATGAGAATCAGAGAGAAAAAATGAATTAACTAAATTGACCTAATCAACCTAATTTCTAATTAACCTAATCAAATACCAAAGTGCAATAAAAAGAAATAAACAAACGAAGAATATCATCTTTTGGGTTTTGTTCATTGGTTATTCTTTAGATCAATTAGGTCAATTAGAAATTAGAGCAATTAGAAATTTTTATTAGTTTAGTTCAAAATCATATCCTATGGAAATCCCCACCGTTATAAAAGTCCTTTCCTCTCTTGTGGTAATTCTTATCGTATCACAAATTACACGCAAACTTCTGCTGTCAATTATTGCCGGTACTATCCTGCTTGCCGTTTGGACAGGCCATTCCTCAACTTCAATGTGGGAAACTGTTATTGGAAATACTTTGTCCTCAAGTACGTTGATGCTGATTCTTGTTATCTTTCAGGTGATATGGTTAAGCAGCCAAATGGCACGTGCGGGAATTATGGAGGAACTTGTTGTTGCTATCAGAGAACGCGTTTCGCATAGAATGTCTATTGCTGTTCTTCCGGCGGTAATAGGTTTGCTTCCAATGCCCGGCGGAGCGATTTTTTCTGCGCCACTAGTTGACAGTTGTGATACCGAGGGGAATTTATCACCGGAACTGAAAACGCGTATTAATTTTTGGTTCAGGCATGTTTGGGAATACTGGTGGCCGCTATATCCGGGGATTTTACTTGCTGTTGAAATTTGTCGTGTTTCTTTATGGCAAATTATGATAATTCAATTTCCAATCACGTTATTTACTATTATTGTTGGATATTTTTGGTTTCTCAGATGGGTGCCGCATGAAAAAAATGATGATAAAAAACCATCAACTGAGCCAACAACAAAATTGCTGCCCCTTGTTCTGCCAATATTAATTATTGTTGGTACTTATGCTTTGGTTGTGCTGGGACACTTAATTTTACAGAAGTTTACCGGTAACTTTGAATTAAATAAATATCTGCCGATGTGTATTGGACTTTTTGCCGCGATGTTTGTTTTGAATAAAGAACGACCGCTAGATTTTAATGTCTGGAAAAATATAATCTTATCTAAAAAAGCTTTCGTATTTGCAGGAATTGTTTTTGCCGTTAGAATTTATGGCGGCTTCCTTTCCGCTAAACTGCCAAATGGTGATTTGGTTGTCGAACAGATGAGAGCCGAAATGTTTGACTGGGGATTCCCCGTTCTCGCAGCGGTAATAATTTTACCGTTTATCTGCGGATTGACAACAGGCATTACTGTCGGTTTTGTCGGCGCGAGTTTTCCTATTATTGTTACTCTGATCGGCGCGGGAACAAATGTTTCCTCCAGCTATTTCCTGGGAACAATCGCTGTCGCTTATTGCGCGGGATATGCAGGAGTGCTGCTTTCACCTGTTCATGTTTGCATGATAGTTACAAGTGAGCATTTTAAAACTAAGCTGATGAATAATATTGCTGTGCTTGCAATACCGGTCGGCGTAGTTTTTTCAGCGACGCTTTTATGGAGATATGTGATAATTGCGATAGGGAATTAGGATATAATTTTGACACTAATTACACGGATTATCACGAATTTAATTCAAAATGATTAAACACTCTTATACTACAGAAAAATACATTTTATTTATTTTAAATTCAGATTTCCAAACACATATTTTTTAAACCACTCACCACTCACCACTCACCACTCACCACTTTAATCATCATCATCTGCACC
>JAOZNZ010000029.1:2930-13434 GCA_029933535.1 bacterium
ACCACTCACCACTCACCACTCACCACTCACCACTTTAATCATCATCATCTGCACCACGTTGATCCACAGGAACGATAGCCCATTTGGGATATGTTGACTCCGGACCATTCATAGCATACCAAAGAATATGGTTGAGTAAATCCTCATCACAGGCATCAACTTGATCAAAAGGCATGGTCTCAGATGCCTCAGCATATGCCTTCATCTTAGGATCGGTTTGTGCCGATGCTGGCGGGTTGAGCTGATCGAGGGGGACTTGGTTCGAAACAACTTGATAGGGTGTGTAATCAGGTATGTCCGTAAAACAGTCGCGTAATGATGTTGAACCGGCATCCATTTGATTAAGTGGCGGAAAGCCAAGAATCAGACCAATAGTACGTATCAGTCCCGGCTGGTTAAAATGAGTCGAAATAACTTCACCACGCTTGGTGTAGGGACTGATAACCTGACAATCCGTACGGAAGCCGCTGATGTGATCCCAGCCCGCCTGTGGATCGTCCTCGATACTGAAAATGCAGGTGTCTTTCCAAAAAGAACTTCTGCTGACCGCTTCGATAATTCGACCGAGAGCCAGGTCGTTATCCGCCACGGCAGCTGCGGGGGTAGGTGAACCGGCCCTGGTACCTGATGTGTGATTGTTGTGAACTGAAAGAATATGAAGGTTTTCAAATTTCGCTTCACCACGCTCACAGGCTTTAAGGTGATCAATAAATATATCTGCACGAATCTGGTCAGGTATATTGGCTGCCCAGGCGGGGTAATTTGTCGCAAGAAATGGAATTACAGATGCATGAGCGGGCTGAGTTTTGAATGTGCATAATTTGGTTCCATTAATGTAATCCTGATAAAAGTCAGTGAAAGAAGGACTTCCTTTTTTTCCAGGATCCGTAAACATCGTTTGACCAAGACACATTTCTCCATAAACACGTGTCGTGCGACCGACTTTGTCTGCCGCGCTCCAAAGAAAGCCTTGTGGTGACCAGGCCATAACGTCGATATCGTTCTTGCCTAAGCCGTCGGGATAGGCCCTCGGCCAACCTGCAAAGCTTCGTTCGAGATAATCGTTAGCGAAAGATGAAAGGCACCAGTTATGACCATCGGCACTCAGTATGCCTGAACAGTATATGTTGTCCAAAAGAACGAAATCCCGCACAACTTTGTGGATGTTCGGCGTGATCTTTTCACCGAAAATACAAAGGGCCTTATCACCCTTTCCTTCGGGCATATCGCCAAGTACCTGATCATAAGTCCGGTTTTCACGGATGATGTAAATGACATGTTTAAAAACACTCGGCTCGCCGGATCGCTCAGGAATCGGGACAGCTTTACGATTTGGGCGCGGGGGAAGCAAGGCACGCCGAACCATATCAATACGGTAGTTATCGAGTACCTGTTCCGTTAGTTTCTCCAAATTATCTTCGTCATCGAGATTTGGTAATGGAATGTGCGATAGCGTTCCGAAATATGCATGTGTCTGGGATTTTTTGCCTTCCAAAATAAGGTTCGCACCGGAACCAAATCCCTTCATATTTGAAATGTGGAGAGTGCGGCGATTGGTATCGTATACCACACCCGAAGGAAACCAAGCGGTGGGAATCATTCCCAATAACGTTGTTTTTCCGGGTTTAAAGTTAAAAATAGCTAATGTATTCTGAGTGCCAAGGCAGACAGCAAGTGTGGTGGAATCAATGAAAGTTAAAGCTGTGGGAGAGGCTCCAAACGGATCATCTATTTTCCAGCGTACTGATGGAGTTTCAATCACTTTCCGACTTTGGGTGTCAATTACACTGAGCGTATCAGAATCGGCATTGGCAACAATAAGATAGCGCATGTCAGGTGAAAACGTCATCGCGCCGGGCTGCTGTCCCACTTCAATTTCGGCAAGAGAATCGCCTGTTTTCAAATCAATTACACTAACGGTTCCGGGAGTAACAAGAAAAAGCGGCGCCGTAACCCGAACATCTACCCCGCGCCCGGAAGTTTCAACCGCATCGCCTTCTACAGGACGGCGTCCTGCGCGATTACTGACATAAGCGATGTCGTCCTGAATCACTACCTGAAAAGGGATCATACCTACAGGAATGCTGCGCAGTACTTTACCGGTAGCTGTATCGAGTTCAAGAAGTTTATTAGACAAACTTCCGCAAACATAAAGGCGTTTACCATCGGCAGAAATTGCCAAACCTGCCGGGACCTCGTTTCCACGTTCCGGAGCTGCTTTCCCGGGCAGCTTCCAGGTACCTGAAGGTGTTACCGCCCCATTCGTTGCCACCGAAAAGACTTTTATGCTTCCGTTGACATTGCTGAGATATATCCGTTTCCCATCGGGTGAAAAAATAAGTCCGGTATAGCTGATCTGTCCCTTCTTGTCGGGCTTCATATTATTCGTTTCCATCTTCTCAACTGTATCAGCCTCATTGGGCAGTGAAATAAAACGTGGAGTATTGGTTACAGGAAGATCAAAAATCACTAATTGACTGGATTTACCGGATGTAGCTAATAACCTTCCATCAGGTGATATTGCCACAGTAACAGGGCGCATGCCGGGAAGTTCAGTGGTTTTACCGGCAGGTGTGAGAGTTTGGCTATTGGGAAGAATTATGCGGTTTGATGCAATACCCACCGTAGCGTTTTTATTCCAATTGGATTTCAGCGAAGTCGTTTTAGTACATCCAACAACCAAGGTTAAAAACAGTCCGATTATCCATACACTTTTTTTCATATTCTTTCCTTATATTTAATTTTTTAATCTCGCTAAGGCGCTAAGCTCCCAGCATTCGCCGGGCGCGGCGCAAAGTAACAATCAACACAAAATGTCAGGTTTCTTTTTTTGTTTATCACTTTGAATTTTTTTATTCATTATTATTATAAGGCTTCAGCTTTCGCATAAAATTCCTTTGGAGCTTTCCCATAATATTTATACAATGCCGGGCATAGCCACCCCTCAATATCATATTTTTCGCAATAATACCAATTACCACCATTTTGTTTTTTAGTCCAAACTAATTTCGCTTCGTAATTCGGAAATGGATTGGCGGAGAATATTAAGCGGAAACCTTGGTCGGCATTGGGAATATCCTCCACCATCTTATCTATTATCTCAGGTATTCCGGCAATAAACGGTTCTTTGACAAGGCCAAGTCGCATATCATCGAACACCCAGCTTCCCGCATGTTGGTAAGGCTTGAGTACCAGCAGAGCATTGGATGGCGCATTCATTCTGCCAGATTGAGATTGATAGATAAAGTATGCGGAGCTCCCCAAGAGGACAATGATAACGATTGTAATTATCAGCAAATACTTCTTCATATTTCTGTCTCCAATGATTTAGTTATTCGTTAAAACTAATATTTTTGACAAGGATGAACGTGTGGCAACATGGTCAATTCGTGCAATTCGTGTTTCTCTTTTTTTTGATTTCACTTTGACATTGAACATTTCTTGTTGAATATTGAATATTTCATTGCTTTTATCACACCATTTCGGAGATAACTTTTAACTTCCAACCCAAAGCAAGAACCAGGCATACGCCGGTCACGTGCTTTGGTTACTCTATATCAACATTCCCGCAATCGCTGCGGTCATAAATGCGGCGAGAGTTCCACCAATCATAGCTTTCAGGCCAAGCTTAGCAAAATCCTTTCTGCGTGAGGGGACGAGAGAACCTATCCCGCCGATTTGAATTGCAATAGAAGAAAAATTCGCGAATCCGCATAATGCGTAAGTAGCAATTGTGAATGAACGAGGAGAGATAGAATCTTTAAATTTTATCAAATCAGTGTAAGCGATAAATTCATTTAAAATGGTTTTTTCGCCCAAAAGTGAACCAACCGTTAATGCATCCTTCCATTCCACACCAAGCAGCCAGGCAATTGGCGAAAACACCCATCCCAGAATTCTTTGGAGTGATAGGGGAGCGCCGTTGACTTCCGGAAAAATATTAAATCCCCAGTTTAATAGTTGTATTATCGCTATGAAAGCTATTAACATTGCTGCAACATTCAAGGCAAGTTTCATTCCTTCGGAAGCTCCACGACAAGCTGCATCAAGCATATTAGCGTCTTTCTTCGGAATGTCTAATTTCACCACCCCTTTTGTCGGTGAAATTTCCTTTTCAGGAATTATGATCTTCGCAATGACAAGCGAAGCGGGAGCTGACATTATCGACGCTGCAAGTAAGTGCCCGGCGTCGGCTCCAAGACCTGCATAAGCAGCCATGACTCCTCCCGCGACAGTAGCCATTCCACTGGTCATCATTGCCATCAACTCTGAGCTGGTCATGGATGAGATATACGGTTTGATAACAAGAGGAGCTTCGGTTTGACCGATAAATATATTTGCGGCTGCGGCGAGAGATTCAGAGCCTGAAGTATCCATAACCCAAACCATAACTTTTGCGATACCTTTTACAATAAGCTGCATAATTCCGAGATGGAATAAAAGCGCCATTACAGCAGAAACAAAAATTATTGTTGGGAGAACAGAAAAAGCGAAAAAATGATCTTTAAATGCAGGGCCAAATACAAACTGAGCTCCCGCATCGGAAAAACCTATGATCTTGGCTACGGTGACTCTTGCACCCCTAAACATCATTTCTCCGGGAGCGGTTTTAAGAATAAGCAGTGCAAAAATGAATTGAATTGTAACACCGGAAAAGATAAGCCGGAAATTCATTCTTTTTCTGTCTGATGAAATTGACCAGGCAATCAGCATCATGACTATAAGGCCTAGAATACTTATATATTTCATTTTACTGATTGTTTTCTTCTAAAACTTTATTCCAATTGTCAGCTGCCATATTTATCGCGTCCTGATATGCGTATTCAAGTGTTTTACCCTCTAATACTTCGGTTGCAAGCATGTAAGATCTTTGTGAAACACGCGCTGTTCCCAGAAATCTACCAAGTCGTTCATAATCAGCATTGTAAACTCCAAGTACTACTGTAGCTTCTTTTTCATAATGTACAGGCACACCAATTAATGCGAGAAGTGTTGCGTAATCAAAGAAATTATAAACTCCCCACCAAAATGGCGTGGCGCCTTGTACCGCATCGTTGCTGCTCCTTCCCTCGAAAATTAAAGCTCCTGCTTTCGACTTGAGTGCAAGTTCTTTTTTGTCTTTTATAGTTACAACACTTCTTGATAAGTCATTGGCTTCGACAATGTCTTTAACAGCATTTCGCAACACGCCGATGTCATCATAATTTTCATAATTGGTTCTGTCATAACGAAATCCAAGTGCAACACCTATACTTTGTGCAATAGTTCCTCCAATCTTTGAAATGTTATAACCAACTCCTCCACGAGGACCATAAGTGGTTTCACGACCGGTCTCGTAGTGTTGTTTGAAATCAAAACCTTTTATAATAATTCTTGGCGCCTGGTCAACTCTCATGTCCGGCTCAGGTGTAATTGCAGATTTTAAAACAGGTGCTGCGCAAGCTGATAATATTAATGTTAATAAAATCATCAATGTATTTTTTATCATAATTTATCCTCCTGTAAATTTATATTAGTCTAAAGGTCTAAAGGTCTAAAGGTCGGGCAAACAACTCGCGTAAGTCATCGATCCCGGCCTACAGCGTCGGGGCGCCCGGCGTATGCCTGGGCACTACTTGACAACTCACTAATTATATCTTTTAAAAAGAAAAACGTCAACCAGCTTGACTTACTTTACGATGATTAGACAGCGCTCGAAAAGGGTTAATCGACATAGAAGGTCGATTACCATTGACAAAAATTATCGAACGAAAATTGTTTTTCAGAACTTTTTGCGAAAAATATGCGAAAACTTGTCCCAGCGGGACAAAATATTTGTAGAAATCAATTAAAAGCGGTGATTCGTGCCTATTCCCCCTTTTGTAAAGGGGTTAGGGGGATTTGTTTTGTTTTCGGTTCTACAAATATTACGTCCCTAATGGGACTGCTATTTTAAATCGCCGCGTTTGAAAATGATTTCGTCTTTATAATAAATAACTACAGCATCACCGGCATAATCTTTTCCGCTTACAGATGAATTTGCAGCGTCAGAATTTGAATATTTACGCATCGAAACTTCAGGAGACTTAATCATAATTTTTATGTCATCAGGCGGGAAAAGACTAATGTTCTTTTTGTTAATATTTGACCATGACATATTGCGTTTGCCATCATGATTTGTGAGTTTGAATTGATATTTAATAACTAAATCAATTTTACGTTTTAAGTCAAATGTATTAAAATCAAAAGTGATTTCCCGTAAATTATTCCAACTTTTATTTTTAGTGTATGAAGAAGCTGAATACTTATGAGAACTGCTTTTTTTGTCTTTTATTATATTTCTGGATGAATAGTCGATTCGTATATCTTGCGTTGGGTCATTATCGGGTGCTAATATCCATATTCCCGCAGCGTTTTTAATCGCTTCATATTTGGCTTTTTGAAACTGTTTTTTGTACTGGCGTTTTAAATTTCTTACAGGTAGCGCAAATCCTTTTTCTACTACCTCGAGATTGATTGATTTTCCATTAGCATCCTCTAACCACAATTTTCTTCCGAAATTATTTTTGATCTTTACTGGTTGACCGGCATATTGGTTAAGCTGGCTATTTAAGTACGGTAAAAAGTCCGACAAGTCTTTAGCTTTTGTATTGCTTTTTAGGGCAATCTTTTTTAAAGATTTTTTTGAAGGGAAAATTACACCATATAATTCGAATTCATTCGTGCTGGTAGAATCGGTAATTAAAAACTTTCCATTTGATGCCGATATGCACTTGTAGCTTTTTGAATTGGCTTTCTTTGCGTTTACCTGAGTAGCAGTTAGTATAATTCCCAAAGAAAATAAAATTGTAAAAATAATGGTGTTTTTCATTTTGATGTATGTGCTTTAGTTAAAACGAGACTCCTTTAAAAAAAACCTGATAATTTTTTCATTGTTTTTTCTCAGGATTATGTGAAAAAGAGTCGCCACGGACGGCGACCCTTTAGGAAATTTAAATTATTATTTTCTCCATGCAAGTAATCCTAATAAACCAATAAGACCAAACGTAAAAGGTTCAGGGACATTACCAATTCTTATTTCATCCATATCACCATCTAAAAAGCCGCTGATATCTCGACGAAAATATCCCACCGTGATCCAACCGGTATAACCAGGGAATGGCCAACCAGAGTGTTCTTCATATGTAGAACCATCAACTGTTATTTTTACGTTATCGTTAACAATACGAACACTGACATCGTACCATGTGTTTGGCACTAATGTTATTGGTGAATTAATCATAACATTCTGATCTACCATAAGCGATATATGAGGTGCTGAACCGCCCTGCTGCGAGAGAAAACAAGTAAATGACTGACAAGATACGAGTCCGGTGTATTCACCCACTGCGTTGCGAAATCTGAATGAAAAATCACAAACAAGAGAATCGCCACCTAACCATCCCGGATCACAAGTAATCGAATCATTTACACCGTCAAATTTGAGATAGCTGCCGCCTGCCGGAGAGCCGGGCGTCATAATAGGTTGAGTAGTGATATCCTTATCATAAGCGATAATACAATTACACTTGTCCAAAATAGGTTCATTAGCTGCCCGACCGCTTGAATTATCGTCCGGAGTAGTCAACCAATATGCCTGGTTAGTTTCATCGCAGTGCATAAGAACCTGAAGTTTTGTATTGTCTGTAAAGACAGCCATAGCTGTATTACACGCAATAACCAATATTGCGATTAGAGAAAGTTTAATAATTAAGTTTTTCATGTTTTGTCTCCTTTTTGTTTGTTAAATTTTTTCAGTTATTATAAAGCATTAAAATACGAGTACTTTTGATAAATAACCTCCTTGCTTATAATTAAAAAAATAATTATCACGTTATTTTTGAGTTACGGGTTCAAATAACGGTTATGTCCTAAACAAACAAAGTCGAACATTTAAATATAATATCATATTTTAAAATATTTGTCAACAGGAGATACCCGAAAAACACAATTATCAATATAAGAGAGAATTTTCGACGTGATAAATAGTCTTAACATTTGCATGGCTTATTGTTTTAATTCACCGCGCTTGAAAACCACCTCATCATTATAATAAATAGCTACAGCTTCACCAACATAATCTTTTCCCTCTGAATATGAGTAATTTCCGCCTGAATAGGAATATTTATATAATGTCAACTTAGGGGATTCAATTATTGTTTTTGTATTTTCAGGCGGGAAAACAGTAATGTTTTTTGTTTGAATTTTTGAGAAAAATACGTTGCGTTTATTAGTTCTGTTACCGCTGCCTTCATAACTTACAATTTTAAATTGATATTTTATAACTAAATCAATTTTCCTCTTTAAATCAAAAGTATTAAAATCCAAAGTGATTTCACGCATGTTCTCCCAAGTCCTGTGTTTACTGTAAGAACTTGAGTATTGACGGGTTCTGGTTTCTTTTTTCTTTTTTATGTTTTTGGATGAAAACTCGATTCGTATATCGCGAGATGGATTGCTGCAAGCAGGCAAAGCCCATATTCCCGCAGCGTTTTTAATAGCTTCACCTTTCGCTTTTTGAAACTGTTTTTTGTACTCGTGCTTTACATTTTTATCAGGTAATGCTATCCCGTTTTCCACAACTTCAAGGTTGATACATTTTCCATTAGAACCTTCTAACCATAAACCGCTTCTAAAACTTTTTTTTATCTTTACTGTTCGACCATTATATCTGCTTAAATAATTATTAAGATTTGGTAAAGAATTCTTCAAATCTTCGACTTTTGTATCACTATCCTTCGCAAACTGCTTTAAGTTTTTTTTCGTAGGAAAAACCACACCATACAATTTGAATTTATTGGTTTTATTAGAATCAGTAATCAAAAACCTACCATTTGAAGCTGATATACACGTGTAACTTTTCGAACCGGCTTTCTTTGCGATTACTTGAGAAGAACCGAGAATAACTCCTGTGAACAATAAAATTGAAAAAATCACTGTATGTTTCATTTTGACAAATGCGTTTTGATTAAAATTAGATAATACAAATTTTAAATTTGTCCCGATGTATTTTCCATCGGGACTAATTTTCTCCGAACTAACTATTATAATATCGGGATACCCGTTCGAGAAACCGCGAAATCAAATACGAATACTTGGGATATTCTACTAAAAATGCGTCATGACCGTATTCCGATTCAATTTCGTGGTAATCAATTTCACGTCCCGTTTTTCTCATCGCATCAACTAACTCAGCTGTTTCCCGTGGAGAGAAAAGCCAGTCAGATCTGAACGAAATAAACAAAGCTTTCGATTTAATCTGTGCAGCGCCTTCATCAAAAGACTCGCAGTTCTCGGCTACATCGTAAAAATCCATTGCCTTTGTAAGATAAATATAACTGTTCGCGTCAAATCTCGATACAAACTTATCTCCCTGATAGTGAAGATAACTTTCAATTTCAAATCGTTTGCCAAACCTTGAGACCTCATCATCTTTTCGCGTCCTTCGACCGAATTTTTTTAACATTGACTCGGATGAAAGATATGTAATATGACCAATCATTCTTGCAATCGCGAGACCGTTCGCCGGCAAGTCGCTGTCATAATAATTTCCGCCATTCCAATTTGGATCACTGATGATTGCCTGCCGCTCAACCTCTGAAAATGCTATACCCTGAGGTGATAATCTGCCGCACGTTGATATTGGGATTATACTTCTGACTTTTTCAGGATAAGATACAGCCCACTCAAGTACATTCATTCCGCCCATTGAACCGCCGGACACAGCGAGAAGTTTATCAATTCCCAGATGATCAAGAAGCGTGCGCTGAGTATTAACCATATCACGTATAGTGATAACTGGAAAAGACAGGGCATAAGGTTTGCCGGTTTCGGGATCGATTGACGCAGGACCGGTTGTACCCTGACATCCGCCAAGACAGTTTGAGCAAATTATAAAATATTTGTTGGTATCAAATGCTTTGCCCGGACCGATAAGGGGTTCCCACCATCCCGGATTTTCATCATCATCAGAATAATAACCTGTGCAATGACTGTCACCGGTAAGTGCGTGAGTAATAAGAATCACATTATCCTTTTTAGGAGAGAGTGTACCGCAAGTTTCGTATGTTACTTTAAGGGGAGCGACTTTTTTGCCGGAAATTAAAACAATTCCATCATCAAAAGTAACGGATTCTTTTGTTACAAATATTTTGTTACCACCGGATGAAATTGCGGCAGTACTTGGATCTTCCCAATTTTTATTTTTATTTGTTGTAATATAAAATAAAAAAGCGCCCGCTAAAAAGCAGGCGCTTGTTACTTTTTAGCACATTTTTAACGTGGAGCAATAATAAAATCACCACAAAAATATTTTACGATTTAGTGATTTAATGATCTGACGATTTAAAATCATCTCAATCGTTCAATCATCTCAATCGTTCAATCATCTCAATCGTTCAATCGTTTCAATCGTTCAATCATCTCAATCGTTTCAATCATAATGGTGGGGAGAGGAGGATTCGAACCTCCGAAGGCGAAAGCCAAC
>JAOZNZ010000447.1:0-337 GCA_029933535.1 bacterium
CAAATATAGGGAGCCAGCTGGGTGGCCCAGGCTCCTCCTTCCGGAGTGTACTGATCCCAGTCACCCGTGTTCCACGGGAAATCGAAAGTTTCCTCGTAAACGGTTACGGTCTCTCCGAAGAGGAATACCGGGATTAGTAGGAGAAAAACGAAAAGGTATCGACTGTAGATCTTCATGATTTTTCCTTTTTGTTAGTTATATAAATGGACTAAACGGACCAAACAGACCAAACGGTTACAGCCGGCCGGTTTCAATTTCAAGTTTTAAGTTTTAAGTTTCAATTTCCTCCAAAAACCGAGAACTAATAACAGATAACTATTGATTGCGCCAATGGCGC
>JAOZNZ010000447.1:437-3553 GCA_029933535.1 bacterium
CCGGTTCCGGCACTACTGAAAATTCATTATCCCAGAAAATTCTGCTGTTGGTTAATGATGAACTGTTAACTACTTCGAATTTCAAAACGTAATTTGTTGCTCCGTCCCAGCTTCCCGCCGGAATATACCAATCGATTTCGCCAAGGGTATTTGCGATATTATTTGTTACAGTCAATATTTCGTTTGTTGTGTCGGCGTAATGCAAAGTGATTTTCGAAATCATTAAATTAGTGCCGTCAATATCATCTGTAATTTTATCTACATCCCAAATAATATTTGTAATTTGAACAGCAAAGATAAAAGAATTTAATTCTGGAAAAATTAAAGCGTTAGTGGCAATTTGCGGTGCGATATTAGCATTATCAATAGCAAGCGAGTGATACCCACCAGCAGCAACTGCGGCAAAATCACTTCCCGGCGGGCAGTTTTTCTGGCCATAATTGTTCAGACCCCAGCCGACAAGCGTGCCATCGCTTCTCAACGCCAGCGAGTGCCAACTCCCTGCGGCAACAGCTACAAAATCACTTCCCGGCGGGCAGTTTATCTGGCCATAAATATTATAGCCCCAGCCGACAAGCGTGCCATTGCTTCTCAATGCCAGCGAGTGATACATCCCTGCGGCAACAGCTACAAAATCACTTCCCGGCGGGCAGTCTGCCTGGCCTTCGCTATTTCCCCCCCAACCGACAAGCGTGCCATCGCTTTTCAATGCAAGCGAGTGATAAAATCCTCCGGCAATAGCAACAAAATCACTGCCAGCCGGGCAGTTCGTCTGGCTATAATCGTTCAGACCCCATCCGACTAGCGTGCCATCGCTTCTTAGCGCAAGCGAGTATGCTCCGCCTGCGGCAACAGCTACAAAATTACTTTCCGGCGGGCAGCTTCTCTGGCCATACTCATTCCAACCCCAGCCGGTCAGCGTTCCATCGCTTTTCAATGCCAGCGAGTGATGCGCACCAGCAGCAACAGCAACAAAATTACTTCCCGTAGGACAGTTTGTCTGGCCATAAAGGTTCATTCCCCAGCCGATAAGCGTACCATCGCTTCTCACCGCTAGCGAGTGATACCCGCCTCCTGCAACAGCAAAAAAATTACTTCCCGGCGGGCAGTTTGCTTGACCGTCATCATTCCATCCCCAGGCAATTAAAGAACCGGAAATTGGTGTAACCTTTTTTACTTCCCCGTAACTGTTGAACTGGTCGTTGGAAACCATGTTCAGCCACGTTGCCCGGAACCAGTTTGACGAGGGCACCGAACTCAATATCCGAAATTCATCCATAGCGCCCTTGAAATAGCGGTCCAATCCCCAATTTCCAATGTGCCCCGGCGCAGGGCTGGGATTGAGTGCCGTGGTTAAACCCCCAATCGTCTGCTTCAGCTCACCGTCCACATAAAATGTCAATGTTCCATCGGTTCCGCCGCCGCTGCGGTCATAGGCTGCCACAACGTAGCGCCACTCACCGGTTGAGAACGAGAAGCTGGAGAAATCCGCGTGAAAAGCACCACACAAGTCGTAATCGAGTGTCGTCTCGGTAGTTGGAAATTGATAGTGGACGTCGCCGGCAACCCAGCCATCGTGATTGATGATGGCATCCCAGCCATTCACGCCGTCCGGTCTCATCCACGTTACGATGGTCAGGTCCGTTGTCGAAACAATTGTATCCGGTACATTAATATAATCGTTCGATCCGTCAAAATACTGCGCACGGCCGATAGGGCCGTCTATATTCGAGTTGCCAACCTGATCACCGTCCCTTTGATTGGCAGTGGAATCCCGATAGGCATCTGCCGTTGTGGATCCACCGGCTACTTCTTCGCTCAGGTGCCATACAGCTTCGTAGTCAGCATTCCAGGTAGCGCCATTGGTGGTATAGGTCGGCGCCGCACTCCAGCTCGCGTTTCCCCACATGGCATAAACGGAGGTGTTGCTTGCAAGCAGATCGACCTGAACCCACACGTAAGACGTCCCGTTCGTGTTCCAGCTTTCAATTTCGTAATTCAGAATTTTGCTTCTTTTTGTGCTGGTAAAGCGCAAATCTGAGCCGCTTGCCGGGGAGACAAAATTCGCATAGGAGAATCCGCTGATATTGGTGCTGAGTAAGACGAGGGCGGGAAAATTGGTCAGCGGTTCATTAGCGTTGTAACCGCTGAAAACGATTTTCGTCTCGAAGCGTGGCTCGGGCAAGATTCCGTTTGCGAAGCCGAGATGGCACGCTATGAATACGATAATGACGTATAAGAATTTGATTTTTGATTTTTGAAATCCGTCACCCGATTTTTGATGTTTTGAGTTCATGATTTTATGTTTTAGTTTGAAGGAGAAAATTCCTCCCGCTGTGATGAATTTAAAATTTTAAATTTATCCCAATGCGCTTGGCGCGATCGGGATTAATTTTCTCCAAATACCGAGAACTAATAACAGATAACTATTGATTGCGCCAATGGCGCCCGGTTCCGGCACTACTGAAAATTCATTATCCCAGAAAATTCTGCTGTTGGTTAACGATGAACTGTTAACCACTTCGAATTTAAGAACATAGTTTGTTAATCCATCCCAGTTTCCATCCGGGATTTCCATTTCAATTTCCCCAAGTACGTTATCTATATTATTAGTAATTTCCAAAATATAATTAGTAGTATCCGCGTAATGAAGAGTTATTGATGTGATAGTTAAATTCGTGCCGTCAATGTTGTCGGTTATTTTGTCGACATGCCAGATAATGTTGGTTGGAGACGAAGCAAAAATAATAGAATTTGCGGCAGGGAAAATTAACGCGTCAGCGGCTATTTGCGGAGAATTGCTGTATTGTGCCAGGGGAGGTTCCCAATAACCTGCGTACAAATCAACATCATCTCCGGTCATAAAACCGCCGACCGGAATACCTGCAGTCCATCCGTAACCATTAGCCTCGCTAACAGCCGGCACAATGCCGTTAAGGCTCAATTCATATGCGTGACATGTTCCCGAGATAATGGCAAAACAACCAAGTAATAGAACGAAGGTTTTCATAATATTGTTTGGTTAATTATTTTTTCAAGTTCCACATTTGCTTGTTATTTTGAATTTTGGAATTGTTATTTATTTATAATTTGTATTTTGATTTTTGTTATTTTTC
>JAOZNZ010000030.1 GCA_029933535.1 bacterium
AATCATCTCCTTGCGTTAAAACGCAAGGCTAATTACTTTCGCCGCTTTGCGGCTGTACTCTTTTCGAGTAACCTCTAATTAGAGGTTACTCGAAAAGGTTAAATCAACACAAAGTGTCGATTATTATAGACAAAATCCAGTGCGTGAAAATAAGTTTATGCAAAACAGTACGTACTTTGGACTCCAAAGTACTTGTTTAGTAAGAATTTTGATGCGAAAATTCTGCAATGTTATTTTTACTTAGCAGTCATTTCGGGTCGAAATGACGTACCGGCCTTTTCGAGCGTCCCCTAATTAATAGTTGCACAAAAAAGTTTTTTTATTTGAATACTCGGTCCGATCAGACATTGAGACGATTTACTCAAACACACGATTGTTATTGAAATATAATTAAAAATGTATTATACTATTTAAGTTATAAAAAGTTAAAAGTTTTATGACAAAACATTTTTCATAACTATTACAAAAACAGAAAATATGAAAACTGCAAAACAAAAAAATTGCTCGCACGATACGGACCACCCCAGCATACGCGGGGCACGCGGATCACGGACCACGGATCACGGTTCGCTTTCCCGAAGGAATTTTCTTAAAACAGGAACTGTTGGCATGTTGGGAGTGTTATCCGGTTTAGCATTCGCTGAGAAAAAAGAAATCCCCCCAACCCCCTTTAAAAAAGGGGGACTTAATCCAACCCCTGCATCCGCGGGACGCTTAAGCGAATCAGAAATCCCCCTAACCCCCTTTAAAAAAGGGGGACTGAGTCAGGGAATGCCAAATGTTTTGCTTATTCTTGCCGATGATCAGGGCATGCACATGTCCTGCATAAATACTCCGGGTATTTCTACGCCAAATATGGACACTCTGGCAAAAAACGGTGTTTTGTTTCTTAACGCACATTCTTCCTGCGCTTCATGTTCGCCAAGCCGGAGTTCTATTTTGACCGGAATGTATCCTCATTCAAACGGTCACTGGAGAAATACAGTTACACCGGTTATTGATGCACCGGAAAAAGAGTTTGGACATGAATCTTCTAAACTTGACGCGGTAGGTGTTCATGAGGATATTCCTACATTGACAGAAATACTCAATAAGAAGGGATATTATACCGGAATCACTCGTAAATGGCATTTGAGTCCCCACTGGAAATTTCCATTTCATAAACGAATTCAATGCGACCATACTTCATGGCAAACAAAAGAAAGATGCGCGGAATTTTTCAATGAATCGGGTAACAAACCATTTTTTCTGAATCTTAATATTACAAATACGCACCGCCCATTTAAACTTCATGTTTTTAATAAAAAATTGCGTGTTCCGCCGGAAAATGTTCATGTACCACCGCAGCTTGCAGACACACCGTTGATGCGAAAAGATTTGTCGGATTATTATTCTACTGTTCAATGTTTGGATAAAACTGTAGGCACAACAATGGAAGCACTTCGCGAATCCGGAAAACTTGACAATACAATTGTAATTTTCACAAGCGACCATGGCTGGGCTTACCATCGTGCTAAAGCAACGGTTTATGATGCGGGAACACACGTTCCGCTTATTATTTCCGGTCCCGGAATAAAACAAGGAAAAGTTGTTAAAGATGGTGTTAGTTTAATCGATCTTATGCCGACAATTCTGGATTATGCCAAAATAAAAATACCGAAAAATGTTCAGGGAATATCTTTAATACCATTGTTGGAAGGCAAACCGGGAGCAAAAGGCCGCGAATTTGTCTTTACTGAACACCATGCTCACGGTCCCGGTCGTTTTTACCCTAGCCGTTCAATCACCGACGGTCGTATTCATTATATTATAAATTTAATGCCGGAGCTAAAATATACTCCCCCACAGGATTTAGTTAAAGAAAAATTGTGGGGCACTCATTCTTACGAAGCGACTATAAAAGCAAAAGATGAGTTTCCCGTTCAATATGAATTGCTTGAAAGAACAATGAAAAGACCCGCGGAAGAACTTTATGATTTGCACAACGATCCGGGTGAGATCAACAATTTAATTAACGACCCGCGTTATGCGGTTTTTCTTAAAAAAATGCGTGTTGCGATGAAAGAATGGCGAAAAGAAACTAATGATACAATAGATGATCCGAGGGGGATAATCCGTAATCCGTAATCCGTAATCCGTGGTCCGTGGTCCGTGGTCAGGTGTCAGGCTTGCCCAGCCGGAGGCGGGGTGTCAGGTGTCAGGTGTCAGGTGAATTATTTGATTTATGAACAAGGCCCAGCATACGCCGGGTGTACCAAACATCGATTTTTGATATTCGATTTATTAATTTCTTAAATCTTAAATCGTTAATCGGTGTTCGGCGTTCAAATTGTGCCGCACTAGGAAGTGCGGCTTACTTCGTAGTTCGATTTTCAGGTGTCAGGTGTCAGGTGTTTGGTAAAGAAACACGGCAATTCTTGATGCAAAAATAATAATTGTTTCAATATTATATACAATATATATATAATAAAGTTATTAATCAGAAGATTTTCACGCGAAGCACGCTAAGATCGCAAAGAAATCAAATAAGAATATTAAGAATTTAGAATTTAAACTTTGCGGTCTTGGCGCCTTGGCGAGAGAAAAAAGATTATATTAAACAAGCATACGAATAATATCTGTGCGCCGTTCTCGATTAGAGGAGATAAAAATATATGAAAGCTAAAGATTTAGATAAAAAGTTTGACGAGGGAAAAGATATTAGTAAATATTTTGATCTCTCTAAAATGCGACATCCGAAAAAAGAACAACAACAAAATTATTTAGGACCCGAAACTCTCCGGGCGCGGCAAAATGATTTTTAGTGCCTTAGAGTCTTAGTGGCGATAATTAAAATAAAACCTTATAACAAGAGAACTTGACCAGACCCGAAAATCTCCCCGGCATTCGCCAGGCACGCAGGCGCGGCGACTAATGAGTAGTTCGGGACGCTGCTGAGCTTAATCCGTTATGTTCAAAAAGGTTCTATTGACAAATCAGATAATTAGTTGTATAATAAATAGTACAAACAACAGTACAAACAACAGTACGGGAGAAATGTATAATGGAAAGGATAAATTTAATAGATGATATTAAAAGCCTATCTACTTTCAGGGCAGAAGCGACTACATGCATTAAGCATGTTCATAACACAAAACGTCCAATGGTTATTACTCAAAGAGGCAAAGGAGTAGCGATTCTACTTGATATAAATGAATATGAATCGTTACAAGAAAAAATAGAACTTTTGCAGGATGTATATAAAGCAGAAAAACAAATTAAATTAGGCGAGGTTAGTACACACACACAAGCCCAAAAAAACATTTTAAAAAAGTTAAAAAATGAAAATTGAATGGACAAACCAAGCTGAAGATAGAGTTTATGATATTGCTTCATATATTGCACTGGACAGTATATCCGAAGCTGAAAAATGGGTTTCCAAGATTTTTGATTATGTAAAAAGATTAGAAAAGTTTCCTAAAAGTGGACGAAACGTTCCAGAAATAGAAAATAGAAAAGACATAAGAGAACTTGTTTTTAAGAATTACCGTATTGTTTATAGATTAGAAAAGAAAAAAGTTTACATACTAACCGTCAGAAATTATAGACAAATACTGCCGATAAATGAAATAACTAATATAAATCCATAACGAAATTGCTGGAGTGGACCCCGGCATTCGCTGGGCGAGGCTGGCTTGTGCACCTGTTTTTGTGCCGTCGCTCAGTTCAGTAACCTTTGACTACTAATAGGACGCTGGGGACAGCGTCCCTCCATCCTCTGACTTTCGCCGTTCAAATAATCATGCTTCTTCCATTCCGTTGATCGTTCCGACCTGGATATCGATTTCGTCCCGGTGCTGTATTTTCGAGATTTTACCATCAGTAATCCAGACAACCCTGTCACTAACGTCCAGCATTTTCATGTCGTGAGTAGCGGTAATAATTGTAACTCCGCGTTCTTCTTTGAGTTTAGTCAGAAGTTCGATAACATCGCGGCCGGTTTTCAGGTCTAAGTTTCCTGTAGGTTCATCAGCAAGAATAATCGCGGGATCATTAGCGAGGGAACGAGCAATAGCAACTCTCTGCTGCTGTCCACCCGACATCTGCGCGGGTTTATGGTTGAGCCGTTCTCCAAGACTTACGAGAGAGAGCAGGTTAGCGCCTTTTTCCCGTGCTTCATCCGGGTCTGTACCCGCGAAAACCATTGGTAAAGTTACATTTTCCAACGCTGTCATAACCGGTATCAGATTGAAAGTTTGAAAGATGTAGCCGATTTTTCTGCATCGCAGCCAAGCCAGTTCGTAAGTATCAAGTTGAGCTATGTCAACTTCATCGATGTAGACTTCACCCGATGTAGGTTTATCCAACCCACCTACCATATTGAAGAAAGTACTTTTTCCGGAACCGGAGGGTCCCATAATACTAATGTACTCGCCGGCATCAATAGTGAGTGATATCCCACTGAGCGCGTGCACAGTTTCATCGCCCATAACATAAGTTTTTTTTACGTCCTGTGTTCTAACTATTTCTCTTTTTGTATTCATAATTATTCCCAATTGTTTTAAAACCTAAAATACAATTTAACCTTTCGGGCTGCAAATAGTCGCCGGATTGGGGTTAAACTTCAACTCTCATTGCGTCAACAGGTTTCATCCGTGAGGCGATATATGTAGGATAAAGAGACGCCAGCAAAGTCAGTACCGTACCGAGGCCTACAGCTTTTGGCAGACTAGCCGTGAAGCTTTGCAGGAATGTTGTACCGCCCAGAAGGGAAAATTCGAATGCCGCGCCGACCTGAAGAGCTGCCAGCAGACATCCAAGCAAGCCTCCGATGATGCTTGCGATAACGCCAATGAAGGCGCTTTCGATCAGGAAGAGTCTAACAACGAATTCGTTGAGAGCCCCGAGGCATTTCAGCGTGCCGATTTCACGAAAGCGTTCAGTAACGCTCATAAGGATCGTGTTAGTAATGCCTACCAAACAAAGGATAGCGGATAATGTCATCAGCCATATTTGCTGGTCTTTTTGTTTTTCCAGGCTCTGCTTGTCGTGAGTAAAAACACCTGCTTTTTCTAGAACGGCCTGAATGTGTACATCATCGGATTTCATAGCTTTATCAATAATAAACTGATAAGACATAGATGACGCGAAAAAAGCCACCACGACAGCAATACAAATAAAAGTAAGTGTTGATCGTCCAAACCTGTGACGAACATTTGCAATGCACATTTGTATAGTGCGGCGCCATGGCAGCACAACCCTGCGCGCGTCGGCGGAGCTGTCATCAAAAATGCGTTTATTAGCGTGGTTCATTAATAGTTCTCCAAATAATTAATTAAAGTTATACACTATTAGTTTTTTAATCCTACCGACCTTGTGCCGGTAGTGGACAAATTAATTTAAAAAACAAGATATAATTGCCATCCCTCACTTGCAGCCCGCACGCCATGTGTTCGGGCTGCAAGAAAAGTGTATAATTTCTTTCATTGACAAATTTTATAATCTACCGACGCAAGGTCGGTAGGATATCAAGAACAATTCCTTTTTCGAGTGCTAATACGGCAGCTCCTGCACACATTTGGCAATCAGAGCGCAAGCCACCCCTGTCATTCCCGCCAATCCGACGCCGCAAGAGAATCCCGCAACGACGACCGGCACGTATTTAGTCCAACGTTTTTCGCCGAATTTTCTTCTGAAATAATATTTTCCTGCCAAAGCGCCAATAAAAATACTGATACCCACATGTGAAGGCACGCCTATTCCGCCCAATAATCCATAGAAGAATTGCACCGGAACACCCAGCAAACCTAACCCGCCGTAGAGAGCAAGAGCTACACCCGTTGATCCCGCAATTACTTCGGGTCGCAGAGCTTGAAGCAGGAGAGGATTTTCCGTTCCGTTTGCCGTGAAGATTAAATATGCCTGTCGCGCTGCGATCGGCCATAGTCGCGCGGCAAAAGGGAATGAACTGGACGGGATCTGCTGTATTTTCCAGAAGAACCACCAGAACAGGAAGCTGCTGATAAAAATAATCGGTAGCATGAGTAATTCAGCTTTTATGATTGAAGTAAATTTTGTGCGTGTCAATTCGAGTTCACGGAATCGCTGCGCTCCACCACCGAAATCCTGCATTGGTATTGGAGCGAACCAGATATCGATGTTTTTGTATCCGCTGGAAATAAAGACAGTTTCTTTAAGGAAAGGAACATCGACACCGCGACCTGTAAATCCGAACATACGAGCCGAGACATATGATTTAATTGGAGTCCAAACGAAACCGAACACAATAACAATCCAGATAGGAAAATCCGGAACCAGTTTATGACAGAGCACACACATGCCCATAATTCCAAAGAGAAATAGGAGGACGCAAACCCAGACGGGAAAATCACCTCTTTGCTTACTTGGCTTTCGGTATGGAGGTTCATCAGGGTCTGCAGCGGCATCAGCTTCACGCTGAGCATCTCCCGGATCCGGTGCATCAGCTTTGTCTTTTTTCCGTTTGGTGAACATTTTTATCATAGCCCAGATACCGATAGCAAAAACAGCTATTCCGACGCCAATATGAACGCTCATCCAAAAATCAAAGCGCATAATCATCTCATTAACAAGTAACCTATTGCCTGGCTGCCAGTGGGGAACTTGTCCAAGTTTAACAAGCAACGGACCACCGATAAGATTAGTTACGACCATGGCGCAGAAAGTACCAACGACCATTTTGAAGGGCAGAATCATGCCGATCATAAAGATCGCTGCATCAAAACTGATTGAAACGAGGCTGCCCGGCAGAATTCCCTCAACGTTAGGTGTCAAATCAAGAAACGGAATAGGAAAAATCATTATTGGCTTTGCAAGGAATAGGCCGGAAACAACTGGTAACAGAACATAAATAGTACCGAAAGCAATTCCGAAGCATGCGCTAACGCTAAAGACTTTACGCCGCCACGGTTCTTTTTTGGTTTCAGGACCTGTCTGGCGCTCAGTAGATTCAGCCAAAGCAGTTGCACCTTCAGCACTAACATTAGCCATGGGGAACGGTAGACGTTCACGGTCGGATGTCAGGCGAAACAGCAGATACGACAAGCCGAAGTAAGACAATCGTCCCAAAATATAGGCACTGCAAATCAGGAAGATGGGAGAAAGAATTCCTGTTGACTTGCTCCACCACCAGTCAATATGCGTCAGATTACGGTCGAGAAGCGCGGGAGAATCGGCTGGTGGAACAACCCAGTCGGGGATTTGGGATGCGATTGTGCTGGTCTCAGGCGCCTGCCGAAGGAATTGGTTCCAGATTGTCCAGGCGAAGGGCCCGCCTGACAGAACCAGGTGCCATACGGTTACAGCGGCGATTCCCGAAGCGACATAAAAGAGAATATAAACTTCCTGACGTTTGAGTTGAGTAAAACTTCGACGTGCTAACTCGGCAAACAGAATGATTGTTACCCATTCGGCAGCTGCACCGAGAGACTGCCCGACAACGAGGCCCATATAAATTGCGCCCGGCATCATGATCAGGGCAACGAATAATGCACCGAGAACTGTTCGTGACGAAAATCCGTCAACGTATGGCCCGTGTTCGAGAGAGTCCTTATCCATAAGGTCAATATCTTCGTCTTTTATTTTTTCGTTTTTCAAGTTTTATCTCCCTGTAAGATGCAATTTGCTGCACCGGTCAAGAATTGTATAATTACGAATTCGTTCCCTATAGAGGAACCTCAATCTTTATTACGTCACCATTGTTTTGTGTCGCATGTTGAATAAAAAGCAATGTTTTTGCTGTTCTTCACCCGCGACAGTACAGAGGAAATTTTGTCGCGGGAAAAACTAAGCATATGCCTGACTGTTCAATATTCGCAATGTTTTTCTCGCAATTTTTATGTACACCGACACAAGGTCGGAGGGACATTCCCCTTTTCGAGCTGCGTCTAATTAGTGTCTGTCTTCCTGTTTTCTTTATATGTATCAAACATTTCTTTTCCTTTTTCAGCATAACGCGAATGATCTTCCTCAGACAAAATCCTCCACATAAGGAGTTGCTGCCGCATGGCCTTTAAAAATCTCGGCATAAGTCTTCGCCAGTTTTGTCGGTCGCCACTGAAGTGATGTGCTGAAAGATGATACTGGTAAACCCCATGATCTTTTCGATAAACAATTTTTAGTTGCGCATCGTGGCTGACACCCAAATCGAAAGGAGACATCCATACCCGGAACTCAAGAATCGGCACAATATGTTCACCATCCCATTCAACGCGTGCGCAAAGGTTATCGACAGCAAGTTGTCCGACAGTAACTCCCTGAATACTTTCAAGATATTCATCGAGATATGCCTGTATAGCGAGGACATGCCCTTTAGTTGCCACAAAAGGCAGATACATTTCCACTGAATCAAGAGAATCTTCAGCATCTTGTTTGTCTTTTTCCTTTTCAGAGTCATCGTCAGGAATTGCCGCACGGAAAGCTTGATGTGCCGGATAAATAGCCGAGGCAAGAACCATTCCCATAGTTGTTATAGTAACGAAAATGGCTGTGCCGGCGGTATAATTCAGTGTCAATCCGGCAAGCAGTCCTGAAGCCTGCAGTCCTTTTGCTACTCCCTGTCCAAGCAGGTATCCGACGCCGGCGCCAACGATGGCATACACCGCCGATTCGGCGATGAACAATGAAGATACATTAGTAGGTGACAGACCGACTGAATTGTAAATAAAAATTTCGTTACGGCGTTCATAAACAGATCCGAGCATAGTTCCTAAAATCATTATGAAAGCAAGTACAACAGGAATAATAATTTGCCATGCGGCGCTTACCTGACTGGTGTTTAACGCGGCATAAAGTATCACGTTGTCACCGGTACAGGCGAGAATAGTCAGATTTGATCGGCGGGCGTATCCTTCAGCTTCGGAAGCAGCATCAATTTCATTGCCTGCTTTAACAGCAACGCTTCGGGTTGCAGCTCCAATCTGTTTCCCGTATGAGAATGGCAGTATAGCGGTTTTATCAACTGAATAATGAATATATTCCTGCAGAGTATCGGCCTGTTCAAACTCATCGTTAACCGTCATTTGTGCCATACGCTGCTGCTGCATAACGAAGTTGACGGGTGTCAGAGGTTCACCGTCCAAATCTGTTAATTCATCAAATGTATCTGTATCAAGAATACCGGTAAGAGGCAAATTTTCTCCGAAAAGCAAGATTGAACGACCAATGTCATTCGTGTCGTAGCCAAGTTGGTTAGCAATATGTTCAGAAAGGATGATGCCGCGCTCATTAGGAGAAGAAAACCATCTCCCGGCCAGCAGGGCGTTAGTAACTCCGGTAAATTCGGGTTCAGTATGTTCGAAACACAGCAGTGATGAGACCGGTACAGCTTTGGGAAGTTCATTGCTTTTCGAAACACCTGTCAAATCGATTTGGCTGAGCCTTCCTGACCAATCCGAGAAAAACCATCCCCGAGCTGCAATAAGAGATTTATTGTCAGAAGCCGCATTAGTAGGATTGGTTTGCGTAACGAAGCTTCGTTTCAGTGACTCGTAAAGAGCGTCAGGCAACGGATTCCACGACTTATCACGTGCAAGGAGTCCTTCATAGACCGGCTCGCCACGCGGATGAGTCAGCCTGGAAATACTAACCACAGGCACCAGCGAAGTAAATGACAGAAGAATGAACATTACCATCACGACTGACAAACCGGTTAGAAATCCGCGTTGAGGGCGTCGGCGAATGTTTGAGATTCCCAGGTCAAATGCGCGAATGAGTACTCCTGCACGTCGATACTGTTCTTCATGACGCCCGGTTGTCGCGCGTTTTTGTTCAAGCAAAACCGAATCCATTTTAGAAATAATCAAAACACTTACCGTTACGACCAATGATAAAATCGTGAATGCCAGCAGCACCAGCAGTGGAGACATAGTAAATCTGAATGCAGGATGTATAATTGCCAGAGCGATAAAGCAGAAAGAAAAAATCCCGGCCATCCAGATTATGCGTTTCTTGAGAGTAACAGACGCTATAAGCAGCCTTTCAAGACAATAGGAAAGTGGAAGCAAGAGCGCTAAATAGAAAAGAACACCATGAAGCATGTTGTTTATCAGATCAATTATTTCACTGTAAGCTTTGCCTTCGAGTGACCATCCTCGTTCGGCAGCAATTCTATATGTTTTGTAGTCATTGGATATAAATGCAGATTGTGCTGTTGAAACCAGTTTAGCGGCATTTGAATGCAGTTTTCTTATTCGCGGGTTGCTAACTCCATTGCGTTCAAGCTTGTTTATACGGCTTTCATTAAGATTCCACATATCATGAACTCCTTGCAGAACCATGGAAGGCAGAGACTTGATCTCTTCGATAACAAAACCGCTTCCGGCGGGGTTTTCGGGTGTGTTATTAATCAGAACAAGACGTTTACCCTGAAAACCCATTCCGAGAGTCAGCATTATTCGTAACGTCGGGTCGGCCCATACGGTTGCTATCGCTTCCGTCGGATCCCCACGAGAAATATCGGTGGAGCTCTTGCCAAATTGAAACGGCTGACTTTTTGTAGAAGCCTGAAGAAGCTGAAGATCTGTTAAAGGCAGGTAACCGCGGGGGTCTGTTAAACCGGTTAAAGTGAGTGTTCGACAAGGAAATGTGGCTATATTTACATGCTGCACCTCTTTGTCTGCTTCTACTTGCCAGGGAAAATCTTGCGCGCGAGCCATATCTATCGCGTACAGAATCGAGCCGTCTTTTACCACACTTATATTTGTAGTACCCTCACCATGGATCACATCAAGATACTCACTTACCGCACGCGGGCTGGCGTTCATAAACGATTCATCGGCAGTTCCGTAAACTTCCATCACGCAGTTCATATTACGTCCGCTATCAGTTGTTCTGATCAGACCATCAAAAGTGTAATGCCCGTTGCTGTCAGTTATGCTGACCGGAATCCCGCGGGTTCCAAGCAAATATTTATCACCATGACCTGTTTTTAGAAAAACTGTTGCATGCGCCAATGGTTCGTTAGGTGTATAGTTCCGCTGCTGGTCAAGCCAAACTGCTCGACCGCTTATTGATGACCAGACGTCTTTAAGAGGCACACTCACAAACGAGCCTTTCCATCGGGTAATTGCACGCGCTATTCTAACCAAACCTGCTCTTTCGTCCGTTTTACCTGTAAGCTGCCGTCCGAGCATGTCGAAGTTCAACCGCTCGTAAACATCATCAGGAGTATCAACATAATTGCGTGCATCATTAACAGTTGTGAGAGTAATTCCCGGAATTCCCGCGAGTGTAGGTATTTCGCTTTCAAAGGGAGCTCGGTATGGATAGAAAGTCCACCATCCGCGCCCATTGGGTGGACCTATTCCGTTAAGAAAAGGGGGAACTAAAGTTGTGTTCGTGTGAGATGGTCCACGGCAACTTGAGGCGAAAGCGTTTAGTTTGGCCCCCAGTGTGCTGAACTTATGAAGGATCAAATGAGCATATTGGTCACGAAAATGGCCCAGGGAAAAAACACCGAAAGATTCCGACCGGCTGGAAATATCAAGACCAACAAAAAGTCCGGGTTCAATTTTTTTTGACTTCCGAAGTTCTTTGATGAAATGTGTCATACCAGCCAGTGCCTGCCCGTGGCCGCCGGTAAAAAGAGCATAGACAGGCCTTGGAGCAGGATGCTCTACAAAATGCCGCGACAGTTCAAGCAATACCGCCGCACCGCAACCCTGTTCCGCGCCGGGAGCAAGGTCCGGCACTACACTGATACTGTCATAATAAGCGTGAAATATTATTGGTGTTTGATCTCGTGGATCACCGGTTGGGTTTCCGTCACAAAGTTTGGAAAAAATTGATTTCGATGTTACTTGCTTCCAGGAACTCAGGCAATTAACAGTTACAGGAAGCCCACGCAATTCTTCGATTTTTGACACGTCTTCTTTGGCCACGTAATAACGCGGAATGTCAGCCGCTACTGAAAGAAACTTTCGCCTTGCCATGTTGCCTACGGAAGGCCGACTGCCACGAAAAATAATCGCACTACCGCCAAATTCAGGTACGCTCAGCCATTCTGTGTTGCTGTCCCAGTCGATCAACACAATTGAATCAGTTATCCGGCGGCCCTGCATATCTTCCTCGGATCCGCTGCCGATATCAACTAACGGCCCGCAAATTCCTTCGGGCGGAGTCTGGCAAGTTCGTCCAAGGTTTGGCCATAATGCATACAGCTGTACTGTTTTTTTACTTCCATCGGGCATCTGTGCAACCAGTTCCGTTTTTTCGTTCACCGGTACTGCGACAGGAAATTCCTGGATTTCTGTGCTTAAAACTGGGAATCCTTCCAATTCAGTCAGAATATAATCGAAAGCCGCATCAGCGCCGGGTGATCCTGATATACGGGTAGGCGGGGAACAGAAAACTTTTAAATGATTCTTAATCTGCCCCATATCAATTTCGGAAGGCTTTTCTACTTCCTCTAATAAAGGAAGGCTTCTCGGCATGTCGAGATAAGCTATCAAAACGACTGTACCAACCATACTGACAATGGCGATAATTAACCAGAGGATATTTTTATACAGTTTGCTCATAGAAAGTAAATAAAAAAAATAGTAAATTTAATCACAATGATTCAATTTGTCCCAACGCCATAATTTAATTCTACTTTTTACTTGAGAGTTGAAAATTCGATATTGGAACTTCTCTTTGGGTATTATAATATAAGTCTCAACTTCGCTCGAAATTCTCCGGGCGCTTTGCG
Source organism: bacterium (assembly GCA_029933535.1). GTDB lineage: Bacteria > Auribacterota > UBA3054 > UBA3054 > B51-G9 > B51-G9. Next base: position 12,707 of record JAOZNZ010000030.1, read on the forward strand.
AACTATCAATTCTCAATTTTCAAGTTTAAGAAAGTATAATAAATTATACTTGAAAAAAGTGATAAATCCCGAGTATTCCCTCGGGAATGGGTTGGGGGGAAATAACACAGATTTTAATTTTTTTTCGTGGAAATTCGTGAAATCCGTGTCTCTTTTAACCCCAAAAATGATAAACTTCTGTTTTCGCTATGGCTCCCCAGATACACCATATGCTGCCGGTCACGAATTCACCCAGAACCAGGCCAACAAAAAACGGTATTGCTTTTTTGTACATCTTGGCGCCTCCATATCGGGTAATAAATGATTTGACCAGCCAGGCAATAAAAAGACATGCCCATAGCTTCTCCATCGACCAGGATGAACAAGTAGCGTATCCAACAGGATGCCAAATCCACCATGTGAAACGCATCCGCATCGAACCAAGGAACAGGGCGAACAATCCGCCTCCCACCGTTGCTGCAGTTGCCGCGATGCGAGCCTCTTCAGGAAAAGACAGCCAGCTTTCCAGCCGTATCCAAGCCCCCGATGCAAAAGCAGTACCGGCAGGACGACCGCTATACCCATGAACATAAAGCGCGTGCAACAGTGCCCAGATGGCTGAAAAAAATCCAACCACAAGAGAAACTGCCATTGCTAATAACATTGAACGCG
>JAOZNZ010000448.1 GCA_029933535.1 bacterium
TCAACCCACGCGTCAATTTCAGATGAATCGGTAACCTGAACGAGACCTTTTTCTTCGACTATTTTAGCGGGAGATTTACCTGATTCAAAAAGTTCGGGGAAAATTTTTTTTGCGATATTTCCACTAATAGTATTTTTTTCAATTAATGAAATTAGTTCCGCGAGAAGTTCAGGTGTTATTTTACATTCTTCTAACGTAATATTCGACTGATTAAGTTCGCTGAGTAAGTTATTGGAAATCCAATTTGCCGCACTTTTTGGTGATACGCCGTTTTTAATTACTGTTTCAAAATAATCCGCGATATTTTTTTCTGTTGTTAGAACTGCGGCATCATATTCAGACAATTCAAAATTTTTGATAAATCTTAATCTTTTATCTTCCGGTTTTTCGGGCAGCTGTATTCTGAAATTTTCAATTTCCTCATCTGTAAATGTCATCGGAACCAAATCAGGATCGGGGAAATATCTGTAGTCATGCGCCATTTCTTTTGAGCGCATTGAGTGAGTTTTCCCGGAATCGACATTAAACAAGCGGGTTTCCTGAACGATTTCATCTCCACGCCCTGATGAACAAAGAGCTGTCTGTCTTTTAATTTCATATTCAAGAGCTTTTTGAACATTTTTAAACGAATTCAAATTTTTGATTTCTACTTTTACTCCAAGCTCTTTCTGACCAAAAGGGCGAATGGAAATATTCGCGTCGCAGCGAAGACTCCCCTCTTCCATATTACAGTCACTAACGCCGAGATAGGAAATAAGCTGCCTGATTGTTGTAAGATAAACATAAGCTTCTTCCGGTGAATGCATATCCGGTTCGCTGACAATTTCGAGTAAAGGAGTTCCTGTACGATTCAGGTCAACCAAACTTCCTTCGCCTGTGTCATCGTGAATTAATTTCCCCGCGTCTTCTTCAAGATGGGCGCGGGTAATTCCGAAAGTTTTTCTTTTCCCGTTCACATCAGCTTCGAATTGACCCAAACCACAAATTGGCAAATCGAATTGAGAAATCTGATATGCTTTTGGCAGATCGGGATAAAAATAATTCTTACGGTCGAATTTTGAAAATTTTGCGATCTCACAATTCAACATCAAACCGGTCATTACCGCAAAATCTACAACCTGCTTGTTCAGCACAGGTAATGCTCCGGGCAGTCCGAGACACACGGGGCAAACATTTGTATTTGGCGGATCGCCGAATCTGTTTCTGCATGAGCAGAAGATTTTAGTGTCAGTTTTCAACTGAACATGAACTTCAAGACCAATAACTGTTTCGAATTCTAACATGATAAGAGCTGGATTTGTGATTTATTCCCCCTTTCTTAAAGGGGGTAGGGGGATTTCTATTTGGATTAATGCCGGACAATTTACTCCGCTACGCTTTGTGACATTTTTGTGTCAGATTTTAATAACTGATTTAGGACGCTGAGGAACCCAGCATACGCGGGTCGCGGCAGCGTCCCTCCATTACTGCCTACCGAATTCCGCACACCGGTGGTCGTTTTGTATGAAAATCTGTTGCTTTCTGATACGCATTTGCGAGTTTTAATAACGTTTCCTCCGCAAAAGGTTTGCCAAGCAACTGCATTCCAATCGGCAGATTAGTTTTTGAAAATCCGCATGGGATGCTTATTCCGGGAAGTCCGGCCAAATTTACCGAAACGGTAAAGATATCGGATAAATACATTTGGAGCGGGTCATCTGTTTTTTCGCCGATTTTAAACGCGGTTGTTGGAGATGTTGGTGTAACTATCGCATCAACTTTTTCAAATGCTTTATCAAAATCCTGTTTAATAAGAGTCCTGACTTTTAGCGCTTTCAAATAATAAGCGTCATAATAACCTGAACTCAAAACATAAGTTCCGAGAATTATTCTGCGGATTACCTCATCACCAAATCCCTCACGACGGGATTTTTTGTAAACATCGGCAAGTGACGGCGTGTCCTTCGCGCGAGCGCCATAATGAATTCCATCGTAACGAGCGAGATTCGAACTTGCTTCAGCTGTTGCTACAATATAGTAAGTTGCGATAGCGTAATCAGTATGCGGCAATGAAATTTCAACAACTTCTGCGCCAAGATTTTGCAATTGATTTAATGCGGTTTTAACTGCCGAATTAACTTCCGCATCAATTCCAGATTTAAAATATTCTTTAGGAACACCGATTTTCATTCCGGAAATTTCTTCTTCCAAATTAGCCATATAATCAGGAACAGAAATATCTGCCGACGTAGAATCTTTTGAATCATGACCGGCAATAATTTTTAGCGTGATTGCAGCGTCTTCAGCATTTAAAGTCAGCGGGCCAATTTGGTCAAGCGATGAAGCATAAGCAACAAGACCGTAACGCGACACGCGGCCATAAGTTGGTTTTAATCCTGTAACTCCGCAGAGAGATGCCGGCTGACGAATTGATCCGCCGGTATCGGTACCTATTGTCAAAGGAAACTGTCGGGCGGCAACCGAAGCAGCTGAACCCCCGCTTGACCCGCCTGGAATTCTTTCGACATCCCAGGGATTTTTTGTTTGTTTGAATGCTGAATTTTCTGTTGATGAACCCATCGCGAATTCGTCCATATTCAATCTTCCGACAATAATTGCGCCGGCATTTTTTAATTTTTCAATCACAGTCGCATTGTAAGGCGGAAAATAGCCTTTAAGAATTTTTGACGCGCAGGTGCATTCGATATCTTTCTCACAAAGCAAATCTTTTACCGCTATAGGCAAACCGGCAAGCGGACCTACGGATTCGCCATTTGTTCTTTTGGTATCAATTTCATCTGCGAGTGCAAGTGCCTGTTCCGGTCGAGTATTAAGCATTGCGTCAACTTTATCATCAGTTACTTCGAGGCGTTTAATTACGAGTTCAACACTTTCTCTTGCGGAGATATGTTTTAAATTAAGGGCATCAAGCCATTGTTTTACAGTTTCTGTCATATCAAATTATTTTTATTATTAATCATAAATAGTGCTTGTATATTATAGTAATACAGGCTTTTTTTGTAAACAGCTTTTTGACAAATAAAAGGAAATATGATATTATATTAGTATATTCGCAAAATTCTGTATTTATCTGTCATAACACTTTCAAGGAGGAACTATGCAAACCAAAATCCAAAATATACTTGAAGAAAAAGGTAATGAAGTTATATCTATTCAAAAAAAATCAACGATTGACGAAATCGTAGAAATCATGAACGATAATCATATAGGTGCAATTGTCGTTCTGGATGGAGAAGCAGTTGTTGGAATCGTTTCAGAGCGGGACTTGTTGAGAAAATTTCTTGCAGAGAATAAGGACCCGTCAACAACTACTGCAGGGGATATAATGACCGATCGGCTTGTCATTGCAACCATTGGGAATACTTGTGAAGAATGTATAGTGACAATGACGCTTCATCACATTCGTCACCTTCCAGTTTATGACGGTAAAGATCTTGTAGGCATTATTTCTATAGGCGATTTGATGAAGAGTCTTGCCAAAGACCGGGATTCTGAAGTTCATTATCTTCAGGATTATATTGCCGGACCTTATGCATAAAGAATTGGAGTG
>JAOZNZ010000031.1 GCA_029933535.1 bacterium
ACCCCTGTCGGTTCCCATGATTCAATCCAGTATCCGAGTTCCACGCCACTGCCATCATAAAACCTAAGGTCTTCGCCGTTATTTTTGCAGTGGTCATAAGAAAAAGAAATTGGCAGAGAAATTTTCACTTGAAAACCGTCAACGGAAGTCGCCGGAGCAAGTCGAATCACGCGTTTGTAATTCCAAAGCAGGTTTTCCCTTAAAACAGATTTAATAACTTCGAAACCAACCCATTCGCTACCAGGATTTTCGTCTCCCCCATCGGTTTGAAGCTGAACCAGAGATTTACCCGGTCCGCTGGAATAGAAAATATTTGTAAAAAGGTAACCATGGTCAAATTCGTCAGCGTAGTTTTCCGCTTCCATAAGTCCGGGGTTGAATCCTCCCGGAATAAATATTTTTGCGCCCAGGTCATCATCGGGACCACGCACAAAAAGTCTGGCAGGTTTTACAATATCATTTTCATCCGGCCAGTAAGCTTCGTACCTATGCATTTCATAAGGCCAGTTAACACTGAAGCCATAACTTCCGATTTCCTGCCAGAAGACTTCCATTAAAGGATAGAGAGTATTTTGCTCTATAGCAAAGACATCTCCTTTCATCTTACCGTCAACATTGTGCTGATAGATAAGTTTTTCATCGAGGCCGGCCGAAACATGCGGAGTTCCCATAACCGGCATAGTTTTATCCGGTTGAAGTTGTAAACCTACCGGAACATAGCTTTCTTTCCAACCTGTATCGGGCATGACATTTACTACTTCTATACCATAAAGCGGTCCGTTTGTAACACCGCCTTCGTAAAGCAAAACGAGATACCCGATACCTGATTTTGCGCGAAGGTATTTTTTCTTTCCGGAAACAGATATCCACACAGTTTCAGGATTAATAATATTCGTCGGTGCGGGAATATTTTCATTGTAATAAAAAACAAGATTTGGAATAGCAGTTACATCAACCATAGGACCTTTTGACGGTCGCTCATTCCAATATAATTTTTTCGCGCGTTTATCCGGCGACGCCTCTTCAAGAATTATAAAAAGAGAATTAACGATGCCTGTTCCACCGTCCCACCAATCTATTTCGAGTTCGCCGGAATTTACAGCGACAACAGAATTTGTGTAGTAAAGATATTCTCCCCTCGTAACAAGATTAGTCCAGGTAATTATTGTATTTGTTACTCCGCCATGAATAACAATATTTGTTACATTCATTCCGCCGCCGCCACGGCTGTAAAGTGTTGGTGGATGATCCCGGTCGGCATAGGCGCCCATAGGAGGCGGTATAAGAGTTCCGAGATAAGTGTAAGTTGCGCCTGCGATATAGTAACCTGCATTTTCCGGTCCTGCCTTATAATTCGTTTTAAAACCTTTTACTTTAACAACAGTACTTCCGGAAATCGGGATTATACCGTTAAGCGCGACAGGTGAATTAATAGTTGGCGTCTTAGGTGATAACCCTTTTTCATAATGGATATCAACACCGCTTGTCGCGCAGCTAACTGATATATTTGTAGGTGCCGGAAAAAAACCTGTTTGAGGATTCATTACGATATTCGAAACCATCAAAGTATAGATGCTGCTTCGGCTTTCACTTGAATGCCAGCCGTTTTTGGTGGCAAGCGCTTTAAGCGGCTCCGCGTTTTTGCTGACAGTAACGTACTGCCCGTTTGTAATTGGCGTGCTTGAAGTCGTCGGGTCTGTTCCGTCATTTGTGTAATAAATATGATCTATAGGAAAGGAATTATTATCGCTGTCACGACAAGAAATATTTATTTCAGAAGAGTTATAAAATGTACCGTGGTTCGGCGCATACTCCGGTGGCGGAACTACTAAAGTAAAGTCGGCACTAATTTCGCTCCAGGCATAATCAGCTTCATATGCACGAACTTTGAGTGTACAACTTTTATCAAGGTCAATTAGTTTCAATCCTCCCGAATCGTAAGGTTGAGGCGAAGATGTTGATGGCTCGGAACCGTCTGTCGTGTAATAAAATTCAGGATTTTCTTTAGAGCTTGAGACTGCTATCTTAAGTTTACCTGTGTATGTTCCTCCGTCAGTTTCTATCCAATGTTCTACTCCTTTACTATCTGCGACTTTTGCTTTCAAAGTAGGAGTGGGAAGACGCTGCCTGTTCGCGAGAATTTGAATGTAGGGCTGCAAGATATCTCCCAGGATAATCCACTTTCCGTTCTGCGGGTAGAAATCCGTGTCAAGATAAAATTCTACATGATCAAGCTGATCGTTCTCAAGTTTGTAAGCTCTTGTAAAGCATGAGTAGGCTGCATCGGCGTAAGAAGACGCATTGCCGTTGGCGTCAAAATATATTTCCGTATAACTTTTTTGAAGTGTAAGAGAAGCTGTCGTTCCATCAGGCCGTTTGGCGTAGAGAGTTGAGTGGCATTTGTTGTATGTTTCAGGCCAACCGTGGTTACAGTTATAAATAAAAGAGTACCAAATATAAGTATCAACATAAGGCATTTCAGAGTCGCTGCTTTGCGGAACAGGAAGAGAATTATGCCATCGAGCAGGGGAACCGGCCACTTGGCGTCCGGCTACGAAATCCCACGCCGTAGGAGTACCTGATGGAAATATGTCCCAACCGGAAAAAAGTTTTGCGCTCGAGGGATTATGCGGATGGTCAAATGCCCAACCCAGTTTTATTTGAGGAGTTCCGGGCCAGCCATCCGGTCCGCCACCGGGACCGATTTGTATTGCTGAAGCTGTTAAAGCGATTAAGCTGCAAAAGAAAGTAATGAAATACAATCCTGTTTTTAATGTTATGGCTTTCATTTTTTTAGTTTGGAAATTGATTTTAAATTTTTCTTGTTAAAAATTTAAAATCAATTTATAATCTTTTTGTTAAGTTTATGTCTTTAGTTTTTTCCTTATTTCTATTTTAGGATTATAGTTTTCGCAACAAAGCCGTCTTATATCTCTCCCCATAGTCATGGCTCTATCTAACATATTATAAATTTAATTTTTTGTTTTTTCTCAAAAAATAAAAAAAGAAATTTCCCCTTCATTTTAATTTAATTATCTCTTTGGCGATTAATTTACCAATTCCATTAGTCGTTAATAGTTCTTTTTCAGAGGCGTTTAATAATTTGCCAATAGAACCGAATTTTTTTAAGATTTTATCAGCTGTTCCGGGACCAATGTGGTTAATTTTCAACAGAATTCTTTCTTGCAAAGTAGCTTCTCTTCTTTTACTTCTAAAACCACACGCACAATAAGGATTGTTAACTAAATCTTTGTATTTATAATCATATATACGCTTCATAATATCAACTGTTTCATCCAAATTCCTGCTCCGCAAAATCGGCAGGTAAAACTTTACGGTAAGTGAACATAAAGCACCACGGTTTCTTGGTCGGTTTGGCAAATGTTCACCTTCAATAATCATAATAGCTCTATGCCCTCTTTTACGCAGCGCAACTGATTGAGTAAACAATCTTCTGTCACGCAAACTTGCCATAAAATCCTTAGTAGTTTTTCTTTCGATGAAAACAGTTTTATTAATAATATAATCACCGGTAAAAAGTCTTTGAATTTCAAACGGTAAATTAAGTTCTTTCAACTTTCCGCAAATACCGCTTTTCACTTCTCTATCATCAACGATAATCATTTTAATGGAAATTTATTTTAGTTTCTACAAAACCAAAATAAATTTATAATCTTTTGGTTAAGTTTATGTCTTTAGTTTTTTCCTTATTTCTATTTTAGGATTATAGTTTTCGCAACAAAGCCGTCTTCTATCTACTTCTATAATCATACCCCTATCTAACATATTATAAATTTATTTTTTTGTTTTTTCTCAAAAAATAAAAAAAGAAATTTCCCGCGAACAGCAACCCCACCGGTTCCGGCACAAACTCATACGCACCCATATCTACTATACCGGCGGATATTCTCGGGTTTCCCGTCAAATCTTTTGCGCCGAACATCCACGCCATATTTGTTCCTACGTTTAAGCACGGAGAATTTGTGGCCAAATTAAAGTTTGAAACAGAGACAAATTGCGGATTGGAAGAAATATTCCCGCCGCCATCCTGCTGCGCAGGCACGTCAGGTGAAGTGCATGAATACAGAAATCTCAAACTTCCGCCGATATAATTATTGCCATTAGATAACGCGTTGTTAAAATAAAGGACTGTGTTTTCAAAATATGTAGTCGCTCCGCTACCGAAAAAATCTATGTCATAAACTCCCCCGCCATCGTATTCGCTAAAATTATCCGCAATAGTACAATTAATTATTTTTGCGTTTGAAGGCAGACTGAAAATTCCTCCTCCTCCTGTCCGCATTCCACCGGCCAAAGGAATTGGCGCGGCAATTGTTGTATTGCTTACAATCAGACAGCTCCTCATTTCTCCGCCTTGAAGCATTACTCCGCCGCCCGACCAGCTTCCTTCATTATTTTGAATAATGCAGTTCTCGACCAATCCATTTCCCGAAAGACTTACTCCGCCGCCGAATTGCGATACTTCGCAATTTTTTATTTCACTATTCCGCAAAATTCCGCCTTGAACATTTACTCCACCACCGCTGTCGCTTGCAAAGCAGTCCTGAATTAAGCAATTAGTTACTGTTCCGGCTTTCAAGGTAATCCCGCCACCTGCGCCGTTTGTTTGAGAGCCGCCGGTTATTGTAAAACCTTCTATTAACGCTTCTTGATGATTCAAAGTAAAACACGGTATAGAATGTCCGCCGTCAACAACTGTTACGCTTCGCCCGTTTAGCGATGAAATTGTTATGTTCGTTTCTATCCCGATCTCACTTGCCGGATAATATACTCCATTGCTTACAATTACTTCTGCTGTAGGGATTGAAGCATCTATAGCTGCCTGAATATTGGTTGCCGCGGTTTTCCACCAGGTGAATGGGCTTATATGTCTCCCTGCCGGAGAGACATAATATGTGTATGGAATTTCATATGCTCCCATATCAACACGTCCGCGAGTTATTCTCGGGCTTCCCGCCAAATCAGCGGCATTAACCATCCAGGGCATGTTCGTTCCGCTGCTCTCGCACGGCGAACCGGACTGCAGCTTGAAATTATCCATATTCTCATCAGCGAACTGGGGTTGAGCGCTTATATTACCTTCACCCGATACGGAAGCCGGCACACGCGAGTACGAATAACTCCAACCGGAGCCTTCGTTATGAACGTCAACCGCATTTCCAAATATATTTGAGTTTGCATAAATTATTGAATTAATAATTTCTCCACCGTTTATGCACCAAACTCCACCGGCGAGATTTGTTGATTGTGTTTCGTTATAAACAATAGTACAGCTTTCAATTGCACCGCCGTTCGAGCAATAAATTCCCCCGCAAAGTGCGGCTGCGCCTTCAAAAACCAGACAATTGCGAAGTAGTCCCCCGCCGTTCATATAAGCATTTCCTCCTGACAGTCCTGCTCTGTTAAATCTTAAAATACATTCTTCTACTGTACCTGCACCGTCAAAAAACACACCGCCCCCTGAACTAACCGGAAAAGACTGAGACCCGGAATTTGTTCTCGCGTAACCAAGTTCAATCAAAAATCCGCGAACAATTGCGCCGGGATTATTTATATAAATGCAACGGCGGTGCCATCCGGCTCCGTTTATTGTTGTTTCCAAAGCACCGTTTACACTTTGCAAAGTTATAGCTTTTGTAATGCTAACCATACTGCCGCTGACTTCTTCCGCCACCCCAACAAACTTGCCGGTCTGGACAAGAACTAAGTCTCCGTCGTTAGCAGCATCAACGGCGAACTGAATGTTTGTCGCCGCTTTTGCCCAGGTGTCGTAGGGCGGGATACTGTTTCCTGTCAGCGAGACATAATTAGTTGCCGCGAAAGATAAGTTAATTAATAAAATAGCTGTTACAATTAGTTTGATTTTCTTCACATTTCCTCCTTATAAATTAAATGGTATAAATTATTGCCTGAAAGGCAAATTCATCGTAGCCCGCGGCATCGCCGTGGGTATAAATATCAAAACAATTACAACCCTGCAAGGGTTGCTCAATCCCATAAATATTTTTTGACCACCATTCCATTATTCCATGTCGCGCTGGGATAACATCCCCCGCCCTCCGGGCACCCATCAGCATCCGCCGGTCTTCGCCTTCAAAGGGGGACTACGGCTTACTCTCCTGTATATAATTCCGCCGCGTCTGTCACCTGATTCAACACAAATTTCCCCTGAACATTCAGCGTTTTATGATACAACCCGTCAATAGATTCGCTGTAAACTCCACCGACCACTGTATCGCCCCACGCTGCTGCTGAAGCGCCTTTAACCGGTTCAACTGAAAAATCCATTTTTATTAATCGTGTTACATCAAAAGACTGAATACCTTCCGGCAATTTTTTTTCATAGTTTTCAAGATTGTTGTGGTCCGGATGATATAAATGTTTAAACGGACTTAACGGGTCATCATAACCTATAAAAACGCTTGCGGACAAAGATTTTCCCTCTTGATTGTAACTCATTTTTTCAGGTACTCTCATACCAAAAACTACGGAACTGAATCGCTGGCCTTCAACAGAATCTTTAGATGGTTCACCACTTAAAAATTGAGGGATTAATTTGTCGTTGGTAATTACAACAAGATTGGTTGTGTCAGTTTTTTTCATCATCACTGTCGCTTTCTGCAAAAGTCGCGCAATTCCATTTGAATCCTGATGAACTATAATTCGAAAGTTCATAGGGGCTGATGTCGGCTGTGGAGTTGATGTACCATGAGCCATGCTAACGTTGTTAAGAATCGCGTAACCGACCCACAACCCGTTTCTCGGGAAAGGTGTCGGGCCGCCGGGATAATTTGAATCCAGCGCTTTTTCCGCTGTCACAGGCATATAAATCTTTGCGCCGGCTCCATCTTCTATTTCTAATAAATTCTGGAACAATGCGCCGGGCGATGCTGACTCCGGCATATCATTTCTGCGAACCATAAATCTTTGTGTCCACTTTTTCCCGGGTTTCAGTGTTTTATTCAATTGTGCTGGCATCTTCCGCCACTGGAATTTCTGATTTTCAAAATCACTATGCCAGTATGAAAGTGGAATATTTCCTGCAACAGGTAATTCTCCGTAAGGTGCCGTGGCAGAATTTTTTATACGAATTGTTACATTTTTTTCTAATGCCGATTTATTTTCAATTGCAATTTCAGACACAACTGTTTTCTTCCCAAATTCAACGCTTGAACTCCCGATAAATTTCGCTTCAATCGGTCCGGAAAAATCTGATACTCCTTTACACATTACCCAATAAGCTTTCCCACTCTCTATTTTTTCAGTCGCGGGATCAGCTATAAGTTCCCATTCCCCTTCCGGACTCATTTTATATACCGGTTGACCGGAATGTGCAAACGCACCCGAAAAGTATTCACTGAATACCGGCAAATTATTTTCATCTACATTAAATCCGGCAAGATTGTAAGAATTGGGATACCATTTTTTTGTTGTTGTTTGCGCTTTACCTTTTATGGTTAAATTTATTTCCGGCGACCCATCCTCAACTTTTATCAGGTAGGCTTTTTCTCCACTCAACGAAAATAAATTATTTAGAAATTCTTTAGGATGATCTTTTGGAAACCACGTTAACCATTCAGGCTGACCCGGAAACATGGTATTTGGATCCTGAATAAACTGAACTGAACTGAATTTTCTATTCCACGCCCACACACTTTCAACAGGCGTCCCCGAAAAAATCGAATTACAATTGGCAGGTGTTGGCTGCACCTCAAAAAAAACAGCATTCCATCCGGAATGCAATTTTAATGTTTGAGTTTTATATTGTGCGAATGATTGAAAAGAAAATATGAATACTGAAAATAAAAATACAGATGTGACTTTCATAACAGAAGCCCCCGAATATAAAAATAATATTGATTTGATTTGATTTTCCAACTACTTCTAACATTATTATATCAAACTATTGTGTTTCAAGCAAATAGAAAAAAGGTGGGAAAGTGGGAAGGCGGGAAGGTGGGAAAATGTAAATTTGCTAATTATATTTTTTTTGTGTATAATAGTAGAAGTGCTCGTGTAATTATGTTGCAAAATGTTAATTACAAAAAAGGTAATAAAATGAAAAAAAATACGGTTTTAATAGCTATGGCTATAGCATTGGTTATGGCATCTTCTACATACAGTGTCGCACCGGCAAATGACATGTTCGCTAACCGAATCATTATCAACGGCGCAAGCGGGACTACCAATGGTAATAATAGTGATGCCACTCTGGAGCCCGGTGAACCTTGTCACATTTATTCTTCTATATTTGGTTACGAGGGTTATGGCAGTAATTCCATATGGTGGACATGGACAGCTCCGTCAACAGCAACTTACGATTTTGACACCCGGGGAACTTCATCAAATGTTTTTGTTTGCGTTTACACGGGTGATAGTCTAACCAATCTTACGAAAATCGTGTATAACCTTCGTCATGCGCCGCTGCACGCTACCAACGGAATAACATATCACATCGCCGTGGTGGGAATGGACGTAACCAGCACCGGACAAGTATTTCTGAACTATTATGAAGAACAAACAAGTCCCTGGATTACTGAAATGGCAACCACAAACAGCGGTTTACTGGCAATTGCCGCGCCAAACGGTTCTTTGGCAAGTCTTTATATAAAAGTAGTTGTTTACGCTGAAACTCGCACCAATCAATTCGGCTATATGGTTGAAATGAGATACAATATTGAGTTTTATTCTCAAACAGGCATAACTGTTACGGACAGAAAAGGTAATGTAATTGTAAATAACGCCACACCGCCCGGTGCAGGAACTCAGTATATTCCAATGGCGTTTAACGGTAAAACTTTGACAGTTTACGATCAGCTTAACAGCCGCCTTATTTCCTACAAGGTGAAAAATGAATTTGTTTTGCTTAACGAACAACCTTTGACCATAGAAGGTATCTTTGAGCCGATTTTGCGTAGCGGATCTGAAATATTGATTTATCAGTTTCAACTTGGATTTCCTCCAAATTATATTTCTTCAGGCTTAACAGCTTTTGACATAAAACTCAAGAAGGAAAAATGGGCGCTGCCGGTTCAGCCCGGAATTGTTAGTATTCACAGCAGCAAGAAGGGAATAAGCAGCCGCGAAACGGAAAGAACCTACAACTTAAATATTCATTTTTTCAAGAAGGGGAATTCTCTCGCAAAACACAACGTGGGGTTACCGCCCCGGGGGAGAATTGAGTATTGCACAGATGGCAAAGGCGGCATTCTTTATTGGACAAGAAAACATGATTCATGGGATTACATTAACTCCCCTCTTTCATATATCTCAAAAAAAGGCAAGACAGTTTTCAATAACAAGACTCTGACGGATTCCGGTGTGATGTGGGAGCATGTTGAAGATTCCATGAAGAATTTTGTTACGGTTGTCCCAAACGGCGCTTCGGCAACGCTGCGTTCTTATAAAGTCAACAAAGAAATGGAAAAAATAGGCGAAGCGAATGTCAATAATTACCGTGATTCAAAGTTCATTGGAAAAGAAATCATGATAAAACAGAGTCTTTCCGGTCAAGAGGGTTTTATCATTTATAACAGCAGGCTAAAGAAAAAATGGGCAGAATCAATTGCACCGGGCAATCTTCAATACTTGGATAAGGGGGTATTCATGCGTGAGGTAATCACTCCGGGCGCTGGTGAGACAAACTATCACTTCAAGATTTTCAACAAGACGAAAACTCTCGCTGAACATGATTTCACCTATTAGTTCTGACATTTTATCAAGCCAGGGAAAATGAAATGAAAAAATTAACTATCACAATTGCAGTTTTTACAGTATTGGTTATGGCAACTTCTGCATACAGCGTCGCACCGGCAAATGACATGTTTGCCGACAGTATCGCTATTTCCGGCGCAAACGGCACTGTCAGTGGTAATAATATTGATGCCACAATTGAAACCGGGGAACCGGATAATGGAAATGACAGTACCGTTTGGTGGAAATGGACGGCACCATCTTCCGGCGCCTGTGAGTTTAACACCTTTGCCAGCGATTATGACACTTATCTTGCTGTCTTTAAGGGCAACTCCGTTGAAGCGCTTACTCTCGTTGCTGAAAACGATGACAGCTCTAATCGGCAAAGCAAAGTTTGTTTTGAAGTATCATCCGGACAGGCTTATCAAGTTCAGGTGTCGGGATATGGTTACCTCCATAATAATGAGGGAAACATAATTCTTAACTGGCAATTGGGCGGGCCGTTAAGTGACTGGATACTTGATGACAGCAGCACAAATATACATTATGGTGTGTTGCTTGCTGATGATTTAAGCGTATTTTCATACAAACATACAGAAATAGACAATGACTACCACCGTACTAATAATTTAGGATGTAAAATCCGGAAAACAGAATCTATGAAAATTTATTCTGACGGTTTTACAATTACAGATAAAAAAGAGAATAAAAAAGTCGAAAATAAACCGCTTGAAGGTATTGAAAACAATACTGACATTGAAGATTATAACGGCAAACAGGTTCTTACTTACGACTGGGACAGCAAGAAACTTATTGTTTATGGGGTGAAAAAAGACGCTTTTGTGAGAGTTGGAGAACAGGAAATTAAAAATTTTTATGAAGCATGGTTCGAAGGTTCAGAAATTTATATCTACCTGGATACCGACCATGGCGATGAAGGTTTGAAAGTCTTTGATAAAAAACTTAAGAAGGAAAAATGGACAGAACCCCTTGGATTTGGATATCTTTATGTTGTGTGCAAAGGTTTAACCATGCGCGAAATCTGGACAGGCAATGATGTAAAAATCATTTGCAGGAAAAAAGGAAAAAAAGACGTTTCGGAGTACGATTTAACAGCACCTCCCGATTATTGGCCCGAATTCCACATAGATAAAAAAGGCGGAGTTTTGTATTGGATAAGACAATCAAATACCAATTCTCCTATTACTTATCTTGACAGAAAAGGCAAAAAAATTATTGACAACCAATCTTTGACAGATGTAGGCAATGTCTGGGAACATGAAAGTTCAGATGGGAATACTTTATACGTAAGCAAGGAAATTTCGCCCAGCAATTTTGTTTTTTATGTCTATAAACTGAAGGGTCTAAAAAATCTTGGTCAGCAAAATATTGACATGCCTAAAAGCGGTTCTTTTAATACAACTGTAAATAAAAATGTCTATGTTATTCCGAATTACTTTGATGGAAAAAGAAATTATGCCGTTCATGTTTTTGACAAAAAACTGAAAAAAGAACAATGGAATTTGTTGCCTTACGCTGAAGGAAGAATTAAAAGAATCGGCAAAGATGCTCTCTACCGGTATTCTTCAAGCAAAGATGGAGATACTGTTACGGAAGTTTACAAACTTTTCAACAAAAAAGGCGAGATTGTTACTTATACTTTTGTGTATGATGAATAAGCACGTGAAAAATCTCTGAACCGGCGTTTGCTGATATAGCAGGGGGATTTTTCATTTGAACTGTCGCGGGACAATTTACTCCGCTACGTTTCGTGACATTTTTGTGTCAGGCATTATTTTATTGTTTTACACCCCGCACCCTATTGCCCACCTCTCTACTCACCACTCGCTACTCACCACTCACAGACCACGGGCCACGGATCACGGATTTCCTGTTGCGGATTATTTGCTTTGAACGACAAAACAAAGAGTATTAAAACTATTGCTAAACAAACATATCCTGCAAGTTTATATGAGTTTGAATGAGCAAGAGACTGGCTGAATATCCATGGACCCACAGCGCTGAAGAAAACCATAATTGACATATTAAGTCCGCTTATCGCGCCAAGGTGTTCTCTCCCGAAATACGTTGGCCAGACAATGCTTAAAATCAACGCAAACAATCCTCCCATAATTCCGTTACCAATTATAAGAGACCACAGCGGAACAGTGCCGCCATTTAATGAAATCATACCGGTAATAGAAATTATCATCCCCACAAGAAAAACGGACAACAAATATTTCAACTTAACTTTATCACTTATCCATCCACCGATAAGCCGTCCGAAGATAGAAATAAATGATGATGGAATAAAAATCATAAATGCGTTTTTTGTATCCATACCGGCTTCAGTAAAAACTGATGCGACATGAAAAGTTACCGCAGTAAAGTATAATGAGCACATAGCAAGCGAAAGAGTAAAGATCCAGAAAGCGAAATTTTTACGCGCTTCCGCGAGAGTAAATTGTTTACTCACACTATGAATTGATTTTTCTTTTTTTTCCGCTATGCTGCCATCCGGTACGAGTCCGCATTCTTCCGGATTATCTCTATAAAAAATAAAAACGATTATGGAAAATAACAATCCCGCAATCAATCCGCAAAGAAGCCATGTCATTCTCCATCCGACTTTTCCAATAAGAATATCAAGCAATTTTGGTGAGGTAGAAAAGCCGAAAGAAATGAATATACCTGTTGCCCCGACGACGATACCTCTATGTCTAACAAACCATTTTGCGACCATATTTCGCGATACCATAGTTAAAACTCCCTGACCGCAAAATCTCAAAGCAAAAAAGCCGATTATTAAAATACCGACTGAAATATAAGTATTAGGAATAAAAGAAACAAAGATTTTTCCCGCCGCAATATCAGCAAAAGAAAGTCCTATAAGCGCTAAACCCATACCTGCAGCGGCAATCCCGCCAACAATTCTCACGCCGAATTTATCGTACATTTTTCCTGCTTTAATCAGAAAAATTGAACTTGCGATTGTGCCGATCATATACGCGAAAGAAAATTGATTTCTTGATATATTAAACGCCTTCAACAAATGTTCAGTGAAAGCGGAAACACCGACTGTTTGTCCCGGCATGCTCATTATAATGCCGACTGAGCCTACAACAGCGATTACCCATCCATAGAAGAAGGGGATTTTTTTTGGACTAAAAGGTTTATCCGGTAATAAAGTCATAACGAAAAAAATTACAAAGCTCAAATAATAAATAACAAATAAATAACAAATTCAAAAAGGAGAAAAAAATACATAATTTCAAATTCCAAATTTTTGAAATAAATTGTGCAAACATTTTACTATAATTCGATTCTAAAAACAATGATTTATAATTAGGTGTTGCTCGAAAAGGTAAGACGCTCTTTTCGAGCTACCCTGACTGTTCAGTATTCACAATGGTTCTCTCGCAATTTTCATCTCCGCCGATGCAAGATCGGCGGGACATTTATCTTTCCGAGCAGCGTCTAATTATAAGCTGCTCGAAAAGATGAAATAGCAATAATTGCCACGAAGCGGCAATGGCATAAAGCCCGGCGTTTAAACGCCGGGACGGTGTAAAACACACAATTACGTTCTGAAAGAACGGAGGGAAAATATATCAATAAATTTGTATTCCACCAC
>JAOZNZ010000449.1 GCA_029933535.1 bacterium
GAACAAACAATTGTTCCGGCCATTGATATCCATAGCGTTAACCAAATACTGTTTTGCACTTCAGAATCCCGGGCAGTTTCAAAAAATTCTTTTCCGCTTGTATTTAAAAAAAGCCCTAAAACAGGAGCTATAATAAATAACAAAATCACTCCGGTCGAAAATAAGAGAATTAATTCAAAAAAAGTATATTTTACGTTACTCTTTCGCATATTTTTGTAAAGATTTAGGAATGGCATTGTAAGTTCCACTTTTAGACGGGATGGCTGAAGCCTGCCCCAGCTTTTCTATTATTTTCATTCCATTTTCCTTTGAAAGAACAAAATCAAGAAAAACAAGAGCCGCTTTTTCGTTTGGCGCGTTTTTAGGAATGGTAATTCCATAAACCATCGGTGTTCCTTTTTTAGTAATAAATTCTCCCGGCTTTTTCCCGGTGATCTCTACTGTCGCTTCTTTGTAATAATCAGTAAATTTTTCGGATTTTAAATTGATCTCATCCGGAAGAATTAAACAATTTAATTTGTGCTGCTGACCAACTGACCGGTAAAGGAAAATATAATCAATATTCTCAGATTCCAGCAAAGCTAATAAATCAGTTTCTTTAGGCCGAACGAATTCTTTATCTTTATTTAACATCTTTTTCGCGAGACCGGGAATCTTATAGTATTTTTCCGCAAGCTTGGAAGTTAGAACAGCTCTGTAGCCACAGGGGTCAGCGTTAGGATCCGCCCGACCGAACGCGACGTTATCATCCAACAAAATTTCATACCAGTTATTTTCATTAATATTTTTGGACATTCTGGAATTTTTATGAAAAACGATACACATCTCATTTTTCGCGAACTTAATATTCCAATCGGCATATTCCGGAATTAACAGCTTGTTTATTACAGTGTAATCTGCGGAAGCCATAATATCGCAAGGTCTATCCATATCGGTTATTTTTCTCGCGCAAGTTCTGCTGCCTGCAGTTTCAAGAATAACATTAACATCCGGATATTTTTTATTAAATTCATTTTTGATTTTTTTAAACGGTACGATCAAACTTCCTGCGTTAAAAACGATCAAATCGCCTGAAATTTTATCAGGGGATAGTTTTTCATCTTTTTCCGTGCATGAGGATAATAAAATTGTTAAAACAATTATTATGGTAAATGTTTTCTTCATTTTGCTTTTTTTACGAAATCTGTTGTTGGAGGATCACCATCCCCGCCTTTTGCTATTCGAGTACGTCATTTCGACTCGAAAAGGGAAATGTCCCGCCGACCTTGTGTCGATAAACCCTTTTCGAGCAGCCTATAATTAGAAGCATCCTAACTGGCAATTTTTAATTCGTATTCCTTCTTCATTGCATAGGACTCCTATTTCAGATAATGAAACATTATTTACTCTAGAAATTTCATGAGCTTTTTCACATGATAATTTTTTTGTACCATTCTGATTTTCTAATTCAGAGTTCAAAATTTCTAATAATTCTTTTTTTTTCATTTTATTCTTTTGTGAAATTTATTGATGGAGGGGCGCCGTTCCCGGCGACCTAATTAGGGGCTGCTCGAAAAGGGTATTTTGCAAAATTTACATTTCCAAAATCCCCTCCTTAGTAAGGAGGGGAGTTTTCTTGTCGACCCCTTTTCGAGTAAGCCCAAATTAGGACGTTAGGGACGACGTCCCGCCATGTTTGACGGTTATATTTTTTTAATTTTTGCGGCACACACCTTATATTCAGGAATTTTGGCGATAGGGTCAAGAACATCGTTTGTCAGCATGTTGGCGGGACCTTCAGCAAAATGAAAAGGCATGAACAACCATCCTTTCTCAATCTTGTCTGTTACTTTTGCATTGGTAACAGCTTTGCCGCGTTTTGTGATAACTTTTACCGGGTCACCGTTAGCGATGTTCAGTTTTTTCGCATCATCACAGTGAATCTCGACATAACCGGTAGGTGAAACCTGGTGAATAGCTCTTGACTTTCTTGTCATAGTGCCTGTATGGAATTGATATAACTGCCTGCCGGTGGATAGCACGAACGGGAATTTATTTCCCGGCTTCTCATCGGGCTCTTTGAATTCCACAGCATGGAACTTACCTTTTCCGCGCGCGAAAGTTCTTTTATGAAGATATTTCGTGCCGGGATGGTCTTTGTCAAGGCAAGGCCATTGAAGACCTATTTCTTCAATCCTGTCAAATGCTATTCCGCCGTAGATTGGTGACACTGAAGCGATTTCGTCCATTATTTCGCTGGCGCATTCATAACGCATAGGACAACCCATTTTTGTAGCGATGTCACAAATAATATCCCAGTCATTCCGCGCTTTGCCGGGAGGCTGAACAGCTTTACGAACACGCTGTACACGGCGTTCCGTGTTTGTGAATGTGCCATCCTTTTCCGCGAAACAGAAAGACGGCAACACTACGTCAGCATATTCGGCGGTTTCGTTGAGAAAAATATCCTGGACGACGAGGAATTCAACTTTCTCAAGAGCCTTTCTGGTGCGGTTGAGATTCGGATCTGAAAGCGCGGGATTTTCTCCCATTATATAAAGTGCGCGTATTCCGCCTTCCTCAATTTTGTGCATCATCTCGATAACGGTGAGACCGTTTTTGGGAGGAAGTTTAGTATTCCATGCAGCTTCAAATTTTTCGCGCACAACCTGATTTTCAACTTTCTGATAACCCGGATAATTATTTGGCAGTGCGCCAAGATCGCATGCGCCCTGGACATTGTTTTGCCCGCGAAGCGGGTTTACACCTGTTGATTCTTTCCCAACGTTTCCAGTTAGTATTGCCAGGTTAGCAAGCGAAAGGACATTGTCAGTGCCGGTGGAATGCTGGGTGATGCCCATGCTGTAGATAATGCTTGCAGTTGAGGCAGCGGCGTATATTCTGGCAGCTTCCCGGATTTTGTCGGCGGGGACAGTAGTTATTTTCGATGCTTTTTCCGGAGTGAAATTTTTAACAGTTTCAGCAAGCGCATCGAAATTTTCAGCGCGTTCTTCAATGAACTTGCGGTCAAGCAAATTTTCGCTGATAATTACATTCATCATTGCATTTATAAGAGCGACATCCGTGCCGGGCTTTTGTGCAAGATGAAGTTGTGAAAAATCAACTATATCTATAGTACGCGGGTCAGCTACAATCAGTTTAGCACCGTTTTTTTTGACTGCTTCTTTCACGCAAAGCCCGATTACAGGATGAGCCTCTGTGGTGTTCGAACCAATAATAAAAATACAATCGGCATATTTAATTTCGTCAATAGAGTTCGTCATAGCTCCACTGCCGAAAGCTCTTGAAAGACCCGCCACAGTTGAAGCATGGCAAAGCCGCGCGCAGTGGTCAACGTTGTTGGTACCGACAGCCACGCGGAAGAGTTTTTGGAAGACGTAGTTATCTTCGTTTGTGCATTTTGCGGAAGAGAGTCCCGCGATGCTGTCAGCGCCATGAGTGGTTTTAATTTCGTTCAGTCTTGAGGCAATTAGTTGAATCGCCTCTTCCCATGACGCTTCTTCAAATTTTCCGTTACGTTTTATCAGGGGAGTTGTAAGTCGTTTGT
>JAOZNZ010000450.1:0-2887 GCA_029933535.1 bacterium
TGTCAGGTGTCAGGTGTCAGGTGTCAGGTGTCAGGTGTCAGGTGTCAGAGGTCAGAGGTCAAAGGTCAGAGGTCAGAGGTCAGAGGTCAGAGGTCAGTTCCTAAACTTGATAATTGGTAGTTGAGAGTTCGATATTGGATATTCAGGTGTCAGAGGTCAGGAAATATTACGAACTACGCCCAGCATGAACGCACAAATGTGTTACTTCGTTAGCGCAGATTGCTTTACAAACATCGAATAAAGCTTAATGATTTAAGAAGTTAAATCTCCCATATTTCCCATAACTCCCATAATTCCCATAACTCCCATATTAAAGTCTAAAGTCCAAAGCCCATCAAACTTTCATTTTGAATTTTTCTACAAATAAAGTGAAAATTACCGGTACAATAATTAATGTTAGTATTGTGGAAAATGCAAGTCCGAAAATCATTACGTAAGAAAGTCCTTTCCATAATGGACCTCCAAAAAAAGCAAGAGGCAGCATGCCGGCTATTGTGGTGAGAGTTGTTAAAAGAATCGGTCTCATCCGTAGCCTTCCGGCTTGAATAACTGCATCTTTTAACTGAAGACCTTCTTTGACGGAGGACTGAATAAAATCAATGAGCACAATCGCATTGTTCACAACTACTCCGGCAAGAGAAATGAATCCAAGCATAGCCATAAAGTCAAGCGACTGTCGCATGATGAATAACCCGATAATTCCGCCTGCAAAAGCGAGAGGAATAGTCAATAAAATAACGAAAGGTTTTGCGAAAGAGTTGAACTGGATTATCAGAACAAGAATAATAAGCACAACGCCTATTTTGAATGCCTTGGAAACATTTTGATTCATTTCATTTAGATTTTCTTGTTCGCCTGCCATCTCAATTCTGTAACGTGGTGGCAGTTCCGCAATGAATTTTTCGAGTGACGGCTCCATTTCTTTGACAATTGCGTTTGGCAGAATGCCAGGTAAAGTGTAGGCGCGAACTTCACATGCGCGAACAAGATTTCTTCTTTCAATTTTTGCCGGAGCCCAGCTTGTTTTAAGAACCGCTACCGAATCGAGCGGAACTTTTCCTTTTGTTCCTTCGATATAAACTTCATTGACAGCGGTCAGTTTACCGCGCTGCTCGGGCGGAACGCGCAAATAGATGGGAATTTTATCTTCGCCTTCATTATAAGTAGAAAGATAATAACCGGAAAATAAAGCGCTTAAAGTTTGGGCTACCGCATCGTTATTTACTCCGGCAACAGTTGCTGCATCCTCATTTACATCCACATCAACCTGGTAAGCGAATTCCCCCCACATGTCATAAATACCGTATACTCCTTTAAAGGTTCTATACAACTCTTTTAGTTTCTCAGCTTGTTCGCGAATGCCGTTGAGTGATGGTCCGTAAATTCTAATCCCAAGAGGAGCATCGCTTCCGGGGCCCATGCCTAGCAGGGCCACAATTATTCTGCAGCCCGGGATTTTTTGTGCTGCACTTCTAACACGGTTAGCAAATTCCGGAGTTCCTTTCCCGTCACTTGTGTTTATTACCATCAACGCGTAGTTTGGCGCTCTGGTTTCGGGACTTTTGCTCTGGTAGAACCGCGGTCCTCCACCGCCGAGAAAAGTAGTTAAATCTACAAGCTGCTGCTGCACGTTACCATTTATATTAGTAATAATTCCACACTTTTTAATAGCGGCTTCAAGAGTTTGACATATTTTTTCTGTTTGTTTTATTGTTGCTCCCTGGGGAAGATAAATATCCGCCGTAAAAGTTTTTTTATCTGATTCAGGAAAGAATGTTGTCCCTACGGATTTTGCAAGAAAAAATGATGAAATTAAAATTATAAACCCGATAATAATTACCTTGCCTTTATTATCTAGTGACCAATGGATAACAGGTGTATAAAAATCTTTTTTTTGTGAAATCGATTTTGTAGGCTCTTGCTTTTTTTTCTTAAATATACTGAATATTTTACCAATCAACAGTTGGCTGTCACCTTTGCCAGGACGAAGCATAATGTAGCACATCATTGGTGTTACTGTCATTGCAATAATATAACTGCACATTAATGTGACACTGATAACAATTGGCAGCGGAGACATATATTCTCCTGAACTTCCGGGAATTGTCAGCATAGGAAGAAACGCCACAATAGTTGTAAGTGTAGATGCAAAAATAGGTATGGCAATTTCATGCGCTCCCTGCCAGGCGGCTTTAAGTCTTGGAACTCCCTGCTGTAATAGCCGTACAACATTGTCGGAAACAACTATCCCGTTATCCACTAGCATTCCAAGCGCGATTATTAGTGACGCGATAGACATTTGATCGAGTGTTATGCCAAACATGCTTATCACGCCGATAGAAGTTATCATTGAAAGCGGAATCGCTGATGCCATAATTACAGAAGCTCGAAAACTCATCATCAGAATGGAAACAAGGATAACCGCTGCAACTCCTTCAAGCAAATTAGTAATAAAATCGGAAATACTTTTATCAACTTCCGCTGGAGAGTCCGTCATAATACCAAAAGCAAGATCGCGGGGTAAAACGCTTCTTTTCAAAACGTCTATTCTTTTGCGTACTTCTTTGCCAAGGTCAACAACGTTGTAACCTTTTTTCATCGTTAAGCTGATTATTATGCATGGAGCAGATTGGTTTGGAGTGGCAAATATACACGAAGATCCTGCCGGCTCTTCATATCGACGCGATACTTTTAAACCAATGTCGTCTATTACTACAGGCGCTTCACTTTGGTTAACTGCGATATTTCTTATCTCCTGAAGTGAAGTAAGTTCACCGCTTGGCTTAAGTCCAAATCGACCGATGTCGGTATCAATCATTCCTCCGGGCGCAATAATATTTCTTGCGGCAATAATGTCCTTAAGCTGCTGCACAGTTAAATCCAAACG
>JAOZNZ010000450.1:2897-3538 GCA_029933535.1 bacterium
TAAAACCAACACGACTCCATCGGCCTATATCGGTTTCTATATAAATCACCTCTTTTTGAATCCCGAAAAGGTCTGTGTTCGCAATTCCTTTTATGGATTTCAATTCATCGCGAACAATTCTGGAAAACTTTTTTAAATCCCGGTTGGTGTATCTTAACTGGTTGGATTGAACAGGCTGGTATAACGCTAGAACCATAAAACTGGTATCACCAAACTCTGTGTTTACATCCGGGGTTTTGGAGTTTTCAGGAAGATCAGGTGCAACTCTGTCAACTCGCGCGCGAATTTTTGACCAGGCGTCTTCGAGGTCCTGGACATTATCCTCAAGCTCGACGCTGAGTACTGCATAACCTATACGGGCTTCAGAAGTGATTTCTTTTACATCTTCAAGAGTTGAAAGCTCAAGCTCGAGCGGACGACAAATCAGCTGTTCCGTTTTTTTTGCGGTTGCTCCGGGCCATTCCACGGAAATCTGGCAAACACGTATTTTAAATTCCGGGTCCGAACGGCGTGACATGGAATTATAGGCATTAACACCCCAAAGCAAAGTGACCAACAGCAATGCTGTGATAATTGAGCGATGAGTTACTGAAAATTTAGGAATGTTCACGCCGAGAATAAATAAGGTTAATAGTTAATAG
>JAOZNZ010000451.1 GCA_029933535.1 bacterium
CTTAGTGTTCTTAGAGAAAATTGTTGGATTATTTAATAATAGCGTGCAGCGCTTGGTTCGATGATCCTTTCTCACAACATCAGCTTAGCAATTGCACCACCGACCAAACCGATAACAATGAAAATGGCGACCCATATGACAACATTTTTAACCGTGGACAAGAGGATGTGTTCGATCCAACCTGACTGAAAGGTGACCCAGAGAAAGAGCAGAACGGAAAACAGGAAGCAAGTTGCGAAGAACTCTAAGAAGCCCCATACGAAGAGCTTGCCCATGAGCGTGCGGGGATGTTGAGTGTAGAGGACAAAAAGCATGTAACCGAGAACACAGGAGATGGGCGGGATAAATAGCCCAAGTAGCCATCGGTCCCCGGTGGTCATCTCTTTTAGTCTCTTGATTTGGTCACTCATTTTCTTATTGAACTGTATAATTATATGACTTGTTGCTTCACTAACTGTAATATAATAACCAAAAAATTACTTTTTGTCAAATTTTTTCTTCTTTTTGGTATAATGATTAAATTAAAACAATTTTTATCCAACAACAACTAACAGGAGATTTATTATGGTAAAAGAATATGCAGTAAGATACGAAAATAACCCCGTCATCACTAAAGCAGATATGCCATTTGACGCCGAATGCGTTTTTAACAGCGGCGCGGCTTTGTACAAAGGCGAAGTCAGAATGATTGTCAATTCATGGGACACAAACTGGTCATGCCATTTTATGGTGGGGAAAAGTAAAGACAGAATTAATTTCGAAATCGTTGATAAAGATATCGTTCGTCCACCTAAAGAATATCCGTTCGGGCTTACCGACGGCTTTTTTGACACCCGCGTTACTTATATGCCGGAAGACGACTACTATTACATTCCGTACAATATGAGTTGTCATTTAGGCGGAAGAATTTTTCTCATTAAAACAAGAGATTTCGAAACTTTTGAAGATGTAGGTTTTATAACCGGTGTAGATCACCGTAATTGCGTTATCTTTCCTGAAAAGTTCGAAGGAAGATATGTTAGACTTGAACGCCCTGCCGGCGAAGGAAAGATTGGTGATATATGGATGGCATTTTCACCGGATTTAATTCACTGGGGAGATCATCAGATTTTTCTCGAAAAAGGTACTAAATACTGGGAAAGCTTGAAAATCGGGCCCGGAGCGCCTCCTGTCAAAACTGATAAAGGATGGCTGATAATTTATCACGGATGCCGCGAACACATGAACGGAATGTCGTATCACGCAGGTGCTTTGCTTACTGATTTAAATGATCCGCGAAAAATCATTGGTAAAATGAACCGTTATCTTATGATTCCGGAAAAAGAATATGAGTTTTTCGGTAATGTACCGCAGGTGGTTTTCCCAACGGCTGCTATCCCCTATTACGAAGAAGACAGATTGGATATTTATTACGGAGCAGCGGACACATGTATTTGTCTTGCGGAAGCAAAACTTTCCGAGCTGGTTGACAAATGTCTCGAAGACGGCCCGAAGGAATATAAATATCAGTTTTAAACAGAATTGATATTGCCAAAATGATTAAGAAAGAAAACTTTATTGTTTTAATAAAAATATAAATATTATATTAATTATTTTGACGTTCATTATTTTGTCAAATAATAATTTTGAAAAAAATATTTAAATAAAACCCGATAATTTTACCACGCGTTTCGCGTGGCCATTCATCCAATAAACTCCCCTCCTTATCAAGGAGGGGTGCCCTTTAGGGCGGGGAGGTAATCCATTAATCCAATCTTAATAACATAACCACGAAGACGCAAAAGCACTAAGAATATTAAATTCAATTGTTTTTCTTCGTGTTTCTTTGAGTCTTAGTGACTTTGTGGTAGAATTTATAATTGACCTTACAACCTTACAACCTTACAACTTTTATGACTTTAAATATCAATTACATGCCGGAGAAAAAAATAAAAACTCTCTGGCTTACAGGAGAAAATCCTAAAGGTAAAAAAGGCGCAGCAGCAAAAAAAAGACACGGAAGAAAAGGCGCTCCGTGGGTTGCACTGCCGGCAAAAGGTGAACTTGTTATCGCTGACATAAAAGGCAGCGGAACTATTCGCAGAATCTGGGGCACTCTTTCAAATTTCGAACCTGACACTCTTCGCAGTTTAACTATCGAAATGTATTGGGACGATGCAAAAAAACCTGCTGTTCAAGCTCCCCTGCCTGATTTTTTCTGTCATACATTTGGAGGAATGGCTACTTTCGAAAACATTTTCTTTTCATCGCCAAAAGGAACATCGTTCAATTGTTTTATTCCAATGTCTTTTCGTAAGAACGCGAAAATAGTTGTGAAAAACCAGTCGAAACTTGACCTCGTTATGTTTTATGAAGTTGATGTAACACTCGGAGAAGATCATGGCGATAATATGCTGTATTTCCACAGCTGCTGGCGACGTGAGAATTATACTAAACTGCGTGAAGATTTTACCATTCTTCCAAAAATAAAAGGCCGCGGAAAATTTCTCGGCTGTAATCTCGGTTTTAATTCCCATCCCGATTTGATAAAATCATGGTGGGGAGAAGGTGAAGTGAAAATATTCCTTGACGGCGATTCTAAATTCCCGACTTTATGCGGGACAGGTGTGGAAGATTATATCGGCAGCGGATTCGGTCAGGATTATTTTTCGCATCTTTATCAGGGCAACCAATTTTTAACCGACCAGGAAACTTTCTACAAAAATGCGCAGGGATTTTACCGGTTTCATGTTCCTGATCCTGTTTATTTTTATGAGGACATAAAAGCAACTATTCAGGTTTTGGGCGGCCCGAGTTATGTTGAAATTCTCGAAACAATGGATAGAAATCCCGATTTCAAAATGATGAAAGCAGGCAATGGAAAAGAATTTTATACACGCAAAGAATTGGAAGAAGAACTCAAAAAAAATCCGAAGGCTTCAGGATATCTCGAAAGAATAGATGACTGGTGCGCTACAGCATATTGGTACATGGATGAACCATCTAATTCTCTTCCGAAAATGTCATCATTAAGATCCAGAATAAAAAATCTTCCACCACCACGGAAGGGGCTGTTGAGGATATAGAAGAAAATCACAAAATACAAATAATAAATTACAAATAAATAACAAAAGAAGAAAAAATCAAAAAACAAACAAATTCAGTTTGTAATTTTGGATTTGATAATTGGAATTTATTTGTTATTTATTATTTGATTTTTGAAATTTACCTTTTAACTATTAACTAACAACTATTACTATGAAAAACACATTACTTATCAGTTTATTCGCAATTATTTCAGTTTATTCAGCAATCGCGGAAGAAACTAAAATTAATTACATGCCTGAAAGAAAAATCGAAACAAGGTGGCTTACAGGAGAAAATCCTAAAGGTTTAAAAGGCGCTGCAGGTAAAAAAAGACACGGAAGAAAAGGAGCACCGGTACTCGGTATTCCTTCCGGCGGGGAACTTGTTATCGCCGACATAAAAGGCAGTGGAACTATTCGCAGAATCTGGGGAACTCTCACAAGTTTCGAACCCGAAATTCTTC
>JAOZNZ010000452.1 GCA_029933535.1 bacterium
ATCCCCAGGGTTGTTAACCCTGGGCTAAAATGAAATGCTCCGTTGGAGCATGAAAACCCAAAATACACTTTGTGTACAGTGAGTGGTGAGTGGGTTCGCGAAGCGCCCGGAGAGTTTCGGGGCGGATGCCGGGGGAAGGTGTTGGAGTAGCCCGTTTCGACCCGAAGCGGGGGAGAATAATAAATAGTTGGAACCAATGGACAAAATTTCAACGGATAAATCAGAAAAAAATTAAAAAGCATAGAAATTAAAGTAGAATGAAAAAAAGAGAATTATTAGAATTAATTAACACTGGTGAAGGACTTACTTTAGAATTTAAAGAAAGACTATCCGCCGACTTTGGGAAAGAAATTTGCGCGCTTGCTAATTCGCAAGGCGAAAGAATACTTTTGGGTGTTAAGGATAATGGGCAAATTGCCGGTATCAATTCTACAAATTCATTAAAGTCTAAAATTCAATCCATTGCGAGAAATATAGATCCTAAGTTATCTATTGACATAAGCGAGATTGACAATGTTTTAATAATCAAAGTTCCTGATGGAAGTGAAAAACCCTATTCGGTTAATGGTCAGTTTTTTATGAGAATTGGAGCTAATTGTCAAAAGTTAACACGAAATGAAGTCAAAGAGTTTTTCCAAAAAGAAAATCTTATTTTATTTGACAATCAGCCGAATAAAAGTTTTGATATAGAAAATGATCTTGATAAGGAAAAATTTAATTACTTTTTGAAATCAGCTGATATCACCTATAATCTTAATACTAAAGATGTGTTAAGAAATCTTTTTCTGTTGGACGGAGAACATTTAAAAAACGCCGGGGTTTTATTCTTTACTTCCGAAATAAAAAAATTCTTTTTAAATGCTACAATTAGTTGTCTCTTATATCAAGGAAATTCTAAAAGCCGGATACTTGATAGAAAAGAATTTCATAGCGATATTATCTCAAACTATGATAACGCTTTTATTTACTTATTGTCAAAGTTAAATACAAATTATATTATTAAAAAGGAAAGAACTGAAAAATTGGAATTGCCGGAAGAAGCGTTGCGTGAAGCTTTAATTAACGCAATTGTTCATAGAGATTATTTTTCTAACGGACATATTCAAATTGATATATTTTTAGACAGAGTTGAATTCAGCAATCCAGGCGGTTTAATCAATGGTATTTCTGAAAAGGATTTTGGAAAAGTCAGCTTAACGAGAAATCCTTTGATAATGGATTTAATGTTACGAATCAATAAAGTTGAAAAAGCCGGTACAGGAATTAATAGAATAAAAGATTCCATGAAGGAATACGGCTTAAAAGTAAAATTTGAACTAACGGACTTTTTTAGAGTCGTGTTTTTTTTAGACAGAGTTGAATTCAGCAATCCAGGCGGTTTAATCAATCAAAAGCTTCCCAAAAAACTGTGGAGAAAACTGTGGAGAAAACTGTGGAGAAAATACTTGTTGCAATGAAACAAAATCCAATAATAACTCAAAATAATTTGATGCAAATAACAGGATTATCGAGAAGAGGGGTTGAATGGCAGATAAAAAAACTCAAAGGAAATGGCGAAATCAAAAGAATAGGCAGTGACAAAGGTGGTCATTGGGTTGTAAACGATTAAGCATGAAACTACCCAGAAAAACACATGGAAAGTGTACCTGTGAATGTACCTATAAAAGACGGTGTAAATAAGGAATTAAAATCCTTGTTGGAATTCGAACAATAAATAAACATAATGAAAACAGAAACACTAATAAAAGCAATAATATTAGGATCTTTATTTTGTTTTGTAATGCTAATATTTCCCATAGCTGTTCCATTACACAAATATTTACCACCAATTTCATTGGCTTGTAAATGCGAGGCATCCATAATGGATCTTCAGAATTTTGATTCTGATTTGATAAAACTAATACCCTAATAAACCGGTTCCAAATGGCGAAAATGTCAACATAATATTAGCAAAAGTATTAAATAACAAAAAAGATCCGTGGGGTTCACAATATTGGTATAAAGTTATTAAATGGGATATTACTAATTTATCTATTAAAGTTCTTTTTGGTAGTTCTAGTCCTGACAAAAAACCAGATACAAAAGATGATGTTACTCGATTATATACTCTATAGTTTAAAGCCAACATGATTATGAAAAACATAAGTGAAAGATATAAAATTTCATTTTACCTAAGAAGATTTTTAGCAATAATAATTGATATAATTCCGGCTTATACAATTTTATTTTTTGGTATTTATTACTTTAAAGATTCGAATTATATAATTTTATATGTTCTAATTTATATTTTTCATTTATCTTTTTTTATCTGGAAAAAAAGTTTCTTTGAGCGAAAATTATAGCAGATGTTTTATTACTAACAGTTCTTTGTATATTAAAGAAAGCAAAACAATAAACCAAACAGCTTTTAATAAATTTTTAGAATTAATTTTTTCTGGTATATTACCACTTATTTTTTTATTTATATTTTATTTAACTTTATTAATACTCGCATACATTTATGGTAGAATAATAAACTATACTTACTAAACAAATTAATCTGATTGCTTTTTCATTTGCTAATGGGTTCGTCAGGCTGTTTTCAGGCCATGCAATTTAATCACTGTTCCGCGAATCCACCAATTCACCAATCCATTATTCCTTAGAACATGCAATACAATCAATATTTTTGGTTGATTGCAATCAACCAAAAATTTGGTATAATAAGAATCATGATAAATTTAGGAAAAACAAACAAATTAGAAGTGCTGAGAAAAGTCGATTTCGGGTTTTACTTGGAGGCAGAAGATTTTGACGGTGTTTTATTACCGAAAAGATACGCTCCGGAAAATTGCGATGTGGGCGATATTGTCGAAGTATTCATTTATTTCGATTCTGATGACCGAATCATCGCGACTACGGAAGAACCTTACGCAATGGTTGACGATATTGTTTGTCTGAAAGCTGTTGCAGTAAATTCTATTGGTGCTTTTCTTGATTGGGGATTGCCGAAAGATCTTCTCGTCCCTTTCGGTGAACAAAATAAGAAAATGCAGGAAGGGGAGTCGTATGTTGTGAAAGTTTTTCTTGATGAACAGACGAATCGAATTGCAGCTTCATCGAAACTGGAAAAATTTTTATCTGGTGAATTACCCGACGAACTCGAAAATGAACAGGAGGTAGATCTTTTAATTTGCGATAAAAGCAATATTGGATACAAAGCTGTTATAGATGGATCTCATCTTGGTATACTTTATAAAAACGAAGTTTTCGAGGAGTTGAAAATAGGTCAGAAGATCAAAGGTTATATAAAAAAACTCAGAGATGATGGTAAAATAGATCTCACTTTATATAAAAGAGGTTATGAGAGAATCACAGATCTGACTGAAAAAATTCTTGATGAATTGAATAATAATAATGGTTTTATTCCGGTTACTGATAAAAGTTCACCGGATACAATATATAAATTATTTAACGCAAGTAAAAAATCATATAAAAAAGCCATTGGCGCTCTTTATAAAAAAAGAATCATTCAAGTCGTAAATGTTGG
>JAOZNZ010000032.1 GCA_029933535.1 bacterium
CGGCAAGAATTGCCAATACAGTTAGTATGGCAAGCACGGCAACCAGGGCGATGCCGTGGTTTGAATTAAACCGAGAAATATTCAACAAGGAATAATCAATTTTAAAGTTAAGAAATTTATATTTACTTTTTTGATTGCACATTTCTTGTTGAGTATTAAATATTGAATTAGTCCGTAATCCGTGACCCGTAATCCGTGATCCGTGGTCTGTAGCCCGTAGAATCCCCTCTTGTCGAAGATCCCGAGTATTCCCTCGGGGAGAAGGTCTTTGACCCCACGTATGCTGGGGGTGCCCGATAGGGCGGGGGGTGTCATCTGTGACCCGTGATCCGAGTTTTGTTAAGATTTTTGATTTATGATTTGGCATTTTTTTTATGGAAAATAACCGAAGATTATCTCGGCCTTCCTTTCTGTGCACGAGCACGGAAAACTTTTAAAAAAATGTGCGCGAGCACTATAATATTGTATCCTATCTTTTTAAGAATGTCAAGAAGTTGAAATCGTTTGTTTTAACAGATAACGTTTGTAAATAATGTTTATTGCACAACAACTGTTTGGTTTAGTTCCGGCGCTGTTGGCGGCCAGATAAGTTTTTTCCCATCTACTGCTTTTGCTACAATATAATATTCAAAAGTATCATTTATTGGCGGTAAATCTGCTGAATAAACAGCTCTGGAAATATGTTTCAATTTAATTTTATTGAATTCGTCTTTTCCAATTGATCGCCAGAAAAGCGCGGCATCTTTTGCTTTTTTATTATCTAAAATAATAATTTTAACTGCTAATTTTTCTCCTGTTTGTACTTTTGACCGTTTTGTCGGAACAATGATTCTCGGCTTGCCAAGATATTTTTTTGTCGGATAAATTAAATTCGGCAAAGGTTTTCCAAAAATTTCAGCAAGTTTTTTATCATGGCAATTTAAAAAATATGGAGTCGGTTTATGCGCATTTTTCCGAACATGAAGCTCTAAATTAGCAATAGTTCCCATAGCTCCGGGTGTGTCTGTAACAGCTAATTGATAAGTCATCATTTGTTCCCAGAGCCGTGCGAGTTTTGTTCGTTTATCAATCGTTATTTTTATTAACAGAGGATCTTTTTTATTCTGGTTTTTAAGTGTTTTAATGCAAATATCAAGATTTCCGCGTGCACAACCGAGTTCTCCAAGTGCGCGTAAATACCTAAAATTATTTAACCAATAGTCAAACCTATTGATGTTCCCCGCGCCTTTAATTTCAGGACGCATAGCAGCGAGCTTTTCTACAAAAGCGTAAGCTTTTTGCTCTTCTTTCCATGGTTTTTCATTAGGTTTGATGCCACCGGGACCTCCGTACCAGACGGCGGGTCGTGGGAGTCGCGCGTCTCTTAAGTTTTTGCTGTAATCGCCTTCATTTCCATCTATGCTGACAAAAAAGGCAGCAAGTTTTTCTGAGATTTCCTGTCCGAACTGCGCGCGGCACCAGTCTTTATAAAAATCATCGGCAGATAAATCGCGATCTCGTTTCGGCTTATCCCCGCCTTTTCTTTCCGGCAGATCGGCAAGAAATTTTTTGTAAACATTCCCGCCGCAATTAATTTTTTTCTCGAAAGGTTCTCCTTTCACTTGGTTACTGTCGGCGGTCATCCCATTTATTTCTATTCCCGAAATAAAAGGGAATTCAACAATTTTTTTAAATTTAACGAGTATTTTTTCATCTGTAACTTTAATTTTGTCAAAGGTGAAATCAAGGGCTTTATTTTTGCCGGCTTTTTCAAAAACGTCAAGTTTTTCAATAACCTTTTTGCCTTGCAGATTAACGCCAAAAACTCGCTTTCCCTTTTCACCGTAATGCGGTTCGCAAAACTTTAATGTAACATCATAAATGCCGTTTGGAACTTTTATATTGTATTCGGATACGTCCCATAAACACGACTGATATATTTTTTCGTTATTTTTCGCGCCAATAATTTTCGCGTTTTTAAATTCGGCAGACTCTCCACCAACACGAAAATCTTTATCCAAAGATTTTGGAGGCGTAAACTTCTTCCCGAAATCCTTGTTCCATTTTTTTTGATCCCATGCGGCGTCGGCAAGGGCAGCAATGTTCGGCGCAAGAATTTTTGTGCGCCAGTGGATTCCTATCAGGCCGGTACACCCATAAGCCAGAGCATCGGCGGCGTCACGGCGCAATCGGCCTGCCCAGAGCTGCGGAGTAATCATCGCCGGATCATCTTCGAGCCATGGAATAGCCCAGGTTGGCCTGTTTTTCACGCGGGAAAAACCGGGTTCAACAAAATCAAAACCTACTTTGCGGTTTATGCAGCTAATCGCGGCGTTTGTAGGCAGCATCTTATCGAATAAAGTTCTGTCTTCAGGAGGACCAAGCACCCAGCCGCAAGTAGCAAATTGAAATGGTTTTCCAACATTGTTAAATGCTTCCAAAGCGGTTTTAATATCTGTAATTGTTTTATCAACATTTTCTTTTGGAACTGCGTTCCATGTCCACGTTTCAGGTGTCCAAAGCCAGTAAGTGTCAATAGGATAATTATCCGCGATACGCTTGAACATACCTTCGTAAAGTTTACGAATAGTGTTCATATTTTCAGGATCGATATTTTTTTCTTCAAGGCGTTTTTTTACGTCTTTTGGAATAGTTAAAGGAGTTTCTGTTCCAAGACAAATTTTAATATCTAAATCATGCGCGAAATCAAAAATATTACTCATAAAAATTGCCGTTTCGTTAAAAACTTTGTTGCAGTCTTCCGGCTCTTCCGGCATACGGTCATAACTTTTCATAATCGAGTGTCCATGAACATCATCTTCAAAAATGAGCCCGGCGCCCGCGGCGAAATTTTTCGTTTTTTCCGAACCGTAACCCCAGCGCCCGCCTTTAGTAGTTGCCCATCCGCTCGGGTAACTGTGTTTTACGGAGCCGTCTTTGTTAATATCTTCTTCAAGCCCTATCCAGACGAGTGGTTCCGGACCTTTGCCGCCTTCGGGATAGCAATGCAAGCCGAAGAAATTCATTTTCATTTTTGCGAGCTGTGAAAAATATGCTTTATAATCATCAGCTTCCCACCAGTCCGGACCTTCCTGGAAATCATGAAAAGGCTGAATCCCTCTTGCATTGAAAAGCGGATTGCGGGTTACATTTAAGTTTGGCAAAACAAACGGAATCTTTTTGTCGGGAATAACATCGCCGTGAAGATAAAATCTTACACCAAGATGTTCAGCAAAATCATAAGCGCCATACAAAGCGGCGATATCGCTTCCACCGGTAATTTTCAAAATTTTCCGATTATTTTGTTTTTCAGTTTTTAATAAATACTCTTGTTTTCCGAGAGCTTTATCTACTGATATAACAATCGCATCGCCGGATTTTAGAAGTGTATTTTTTATCGGAAATACATTGCCTGTGCGCAGATATACGTAACGTTGTACCTCACGCGCGGCGAGAGATAATAGTTCACTTTTTGGACACGTATTTATAATAGTGCATTTTGGTGGAATTTGATTAGCAAAGCAGGCACAGCATGTTCCTGCGAGAGAAAACCCGAGAACCTGAAAAAGTAATTTGTAAGTTTTGTTTATAATTTTTTTCGTGTTTTTCGTGGTTCTAAATCCAAAAACTGAAGTACAAATATATTACCAAAACTAATGTCAAAATGCTAATAGTTGTAATTGTGTTCTATAAATCCCGGCTTTTTCTCACTTCTTTTTTTCAACAAAAATGTAAGTTAAACCTTTGATCTTTTCATAATCAGGTGGTGGTGGTGTGTATGAAACAACAACAATTATTAATACATTCCGGGATCAGTTATTATCAAATAGTACGTTTGCAGGTCACCTGTAAACCAACCATAAAAACCGATTTGAATTGACTTTTCAAGATGAGAAGTGTATAATGTTTGCTAAAAAATAAGGTTTGCCGTTTAAATTTACTAAGAACTTACTTTTACAGATTGTTTTGGGGGAAAAAATTAACGAAAAAATATTACCTGCTGAAATTTTAGAATCCAACTTTACTTTTCTAAATGATATTTCCAATGTCGTTAGAAATCGAGTAAAAGATTCGCTTGCTTTTCTCGGGGAAAAAATTGTAATAGATGAATTTGTATCCGGTAAAATGCTGCGATCACAATTCGCAGTAAAAATGGCAGGAAATTCTAATTTGATAAACTCAACAACATTTTGTAACGCTTGCGCAGCGATCGAACTTGTTCATACTGCAAGCTTATGCCATGATGATGTTATTGACAGAGCTGATGAACGCAGAAAGAAAGATTCTTTATGGAAACAAATTGGTAATTCCGGAGCAATTCTGACTGGAGATCTGTTGCTGATAAACGCAACAACATTGCTGGCTATGTCGGATGAAAAATCGTATTTACCGGCTTTTCTAAATAAAATAACAGAGATGATAGAAACAGAATCCGAACAGGAACTATTGCTGCGCGGAATACAAATAGATGAAGCAACATCTCTTCGAATAGCAAGAAGCAAAACAGGTTCATTATTTGCGTTTCTTGGTCATGTGTGTGGAGATGGAGATGAAAGATTAAGCAAAACGCTGGAAGAAGCAGGTTATCTAATTGGCGCAATATATCAACTTGCGGATGATATATTCGATGTGGTCAGCAGCGATGAAGTCGCAGGTAAAACACTTGGAACAGATAACAAACGCGGAAAGTTAACGTTACCGCAAACTGGGAACGATGGTATAAAAGCTACCGTAGCACTTATTAAAGAGCAGTATTTTCGGGCTATAGAAATTCTTGCCCCATATCCCGAAAAACAAGATGCTTTAAAATTATTTATTTCTGAAGATATTAAGCCGATTATAAAGCAACATGATTTTCAGATTGCCTTTATTTAGACGCTGTGCGAAAAAGGTATAGTCCCATTAGGGACTTAATATTTGTAGAAACAAAATGTAGCCGCAAGCGAGGCACGAGTTTGTGGACATATATAGGGTACAAATCCACCATCTCTCTTCGTTCGATGGCAGCTACATTGATTACGAAATATTTAAGAAAAATTATGTTAATAAAAAGTAAAACTTGTACATTTGAAAAATAGTAGTATTATTAAATAAAGAGGATAGTATGAAATTAAGAGGTGGTTATAACATTTTACTTAAAGGAAGGCCAAACAGCGAAGAAGAAGTTCTTTGTGATCCGGAAATTTTATATTTACCTTTACAAAGCCCGAGATTCAACTTTTCTGAACTATGCGTAGAAGATGGGCAACAGGTTGCTCAAGGTCAAATTCTGGCAAAAGATCCCGACAATTTTTTTGTTCCCCTTCTTGCACCGCGCGTTGGAACGGTCAGACTTCAGTCTGTAGAAAGTCACATTGTTCTGGAAAATATTGAACAAAAATCCGAAGAAGCAATCGCAGATTCTAAAGAAATATCTGTTCAGGAAAAGTCTGCTGAAAGTAAACGCAAAAAACTTCTGGATTATGGCGCATGGCAATTCTTTTATGATGCTTTTGAACAATCACTTCCCGACCCGGCAAAAGCTCCACAAGCAATAATACTTTCAATCTTGCGGCTCGAACCTTTTGGAATAAATGGTGATGCCATCGTTCAGAACAATCTGCCGGATTTCATTGCAGGATTGGAAAAGCTGCAGTCTTTAATTGAATATCAGCCTGTTTATCTTGTAATGCCGGACACAAAATCCGAACTTACGCGTTATGTGCGAGAAAAAATCAAAGGAAAAGCCTGGGTGGAATTTATGGAAGTTCCGCTGCGTTATCCTTTTGATAATTTTACCGTTCTCGCACGGTCGCTAGGATTAAAGCGCGGGTCTGAAAATCCTGTTTGGGGAATTCGTGCAGAAGGATTACTTGCTGTAAATAAAGTTCTTTCGAATTCGCAGCCATATACTGAACGAATAATTTCATTTGCCGGTCCGGGAGTTAAAATTCCTAAACATCTTAAAACCGTGCCGGGTTATCCTATTGATCAACTTATTTCCGACCGTGTTACATGCGAAGAAACCCGGGTAATTAATGGTGGAATTCTTACCGGCGAAACAGTAACGAAGAAAACTAAAGGAATAGATTCTGAATGCAGCAGATTCACTGTTTTGTGCGAACATACAGAAAGAGAATTTATGGGATTTGCAATGCCGGGCTTCGGAAAACATTCTTACAGTAACAGTTTTATGAGTCTGGTCAGGAGAAAATTCCGGGAAAATATTACAACAGATTTACGCGGGGAACAACGGCCGTGTGTGGCATGCGGATTTTGCGAAGAAGTATGTCCGGCGGGAATAATGCCACATTTTATTCACAAACTTCTTTATCAGAATGAACTTGAAGAAGTTGAAAAACATCGTATAGATTTGTGCGTAGGCTGCGGATTATGTTCATTTGTATGTCCGTCGAAATTAGAGCTTGGCAAACAATTTTCAGATGCTCATGATTTAATACGCGAAGAGCTTCACCCTCAATCAAGTGAACCAGAAGAATGAAATTTTTACTAAAAATTTTTGATAAAAACAGACATCATTTTGAAGAAGGCGGCAAACTTCGTTTATTTAAGCCGGTTTTTGACGCGACAGAAAATTTTCATTTTTCTCCGGCAACGCGTACGATATTTGCTCCTCATCTCAGAGATCCGCTTGACGTAAAACGATTTATGTCAACAGTAATAGTCGCTCTAGCGCCATGTGTTTTACTCGCGGTATACTTTTTCGGTCTGCGTGTACTTGCCGTAATTTTTGTTTCTTACGCTGCAGGCGGGATTATTGAAGTTTTGTTTGCGGTAGTGAGAAAAGAAGAAATCAACGAAGGTTTTCTTGTAACCGGACTCCTTTTCCCTCTAATTCTTCCGCCGGCAATTCCTTTGTGGATGGTAGCTGTCGGTGTAATGTTCGGCGTGCTTGTAGGCAAAGAACTTTTTGGCGGAACGGGGAGAAATCTGTTCAATCCGGCTTTAGTCGGCCGATGTTTTCTTGCTATTGCATACCCGAAAGCAATGTCTTCCAACTGGATTAATCCGGTATTAGAATTTCCGGGGCGCATGACGCAATATGTAACTTCTTTAAATACAGACGCTATAAGCGCGGCAACTCCTTTGGCGTTAGCCAAGCAAGGCAACTGGGCAGGAATTCCAAATCTTCTTTTCGGAAACGTTTCAGGAAGTATTGGAGAAACTTCAGCGATTGCAATTATAGCCGGAGGAATATTTTTGCTTTTTACGCGTGTTGCAAATTGGAGGACAGTGGTTGGAACTCTCGGCTCTTTTGCTGCTTTAGGTTTTGTAATGCATTTGGCAAATCCACAAATATTCGGTCCTGTTGTATGGCATCTCCTCGCCGGCGGACTTCTTTTTGGAGCGTTCTTTATGGCAACAGATCCTGTAAGCAGTCCGATAACCAATGGAGGAAAATGGATTTACGGAACCATCATTGGTGTTGTTACGTTATTAATAAGAAACTTAACGGGGTATGTTGAAGGAGTTATGTTTGCAATTCTTCTCGGTAATATTGCCGCTCCAATTTTGGATGAAATTATAGTTAAAATTCGTTTAAGGAAACTTAAAAATGAAAGATAGTTTATACACTGTTTTTTATGCAGCTGCACTCGGAATTGTTTGTTCCCTTTTGTTGACTGCTGTTGCTGTATTTACAAAGCCGTACAGGCTGAACAACGCGAAAGCGGAAAAAACGCTCAACATTCTTGAAGTGTTGGCTGTTCCTTTTGGTGAAAATGCTACTCCTCAGGAACTTGAAAAAGCTTTTGATGAAAATGTTAAACATCAAAAAGACGGAACTCTGGAAATGTACGGATATCTCCAGCCCGGAACTACCAATGTTTTCAAAACTTTGGCGTTCCCGTTTGCCGGACCTGGTTTGTGGGGGCCTGTAAAAGGCTTCTTATCAATGAAAAATGATTTGAAAACTATTCAAAGCATATCTTTTTATGAACACGAAGAAACTCCCGGACTGGGTGGTGAAATTACCGCGGATTGGTTTAGAAATCAATTTAAAGGGAAATCTATAATCGGTCCTGACGGCAAACCGGGTATTAAAATCGTACAAAATGGCGCTTCAAAAAGTAACGAAGTGGATGCTATCAGCGGAGCGACATTAACAAGTCAGAAAGTTGAGCGAATGTTAAACTCTGTTATAAAACAAATTAATAAAAATGGAAAATAACAAACAACATTGCGGCCTTTGTAAACCGGAAGGACTTTTTGAGGGAAAAGGAAAAATCACTCTTAAAGACGGTATCTGGGAAAATAATCCTATATCCATTCAAATCCTCGGTGTGTGTTCCGCACTGGCTGTAACTAACCGTCTGGAAAATTCTCTGGTTATGGGTGCCGCTTTAATCTTTGTCTGTATTGGAACTAATTTGTTTGTTTCACTGCTGAGAAATGTTACGCCGCGGCGTATAAGAATGATTGCCGAAGTTGCTATCATAGCAACTTTTGTTATTTTGTTCGATCAATTTTTGAAAGCGTTTTACTGGGATATGTCAAAACGTCTTGGACCGTATGTCGGTTTGATTATAACTAACTGCATAGTTATGGGCCGCGCGGAAGCTTTCGCTCTTCAAAACAGGCCGATGGTTTCTATATTAGATGGCGCGGCAAATGGTATTGGTTATGCAATCGTGCTTGCAATAATCGGTTTTTCCAGAGAGCTTCTTGGCACTGGTAATATTATGGGTTTTACTATTTTATCTGATACATGGTATACGCCAAATCAATTGATGGTTTTAGCTCCCGGCGCGTTTATCGCTCTTGGTTTTCTCATTGCAGTTTTTAACGCTATAAAGGGTCCTGAAGAGGAGAGTGCATCATGAATGAAACTTCTGTTTTAATTATAATTATCGCATCGATTTTTACAGCAAATATCCTGCTTTCAAATTTTCTTGGAATGTGTTCTTTTCTAGCATGCTCCCGTCAATTGAGCACTGCAATAGGTTTGGGAATAGCTGTAACATTTGTTTTGACAGGCACAACCGGCCTGAATTATATTATTTATTATTATCTTTTAAAACCTATTGGCGTTGAGTTTCTTTCATACATTATTTTTATAGCCGTAATCGCCGCGTTTGTGCAGTTTGTAGAAATGTTTATTGAAAAATTCAGCCCGAAACTCTATTACGCTTTGGGTATCTTTCTGCCGCTTATTACTGTGAACTGTGCCATCCTGGGAGCATCGCTGTTTATGATTATCAGAAAATATTCCTTTATTCAATCAGTAGGTTATGGCTTCGGAGCCGGCGTTGGATGGGCTATGGCGATTATTCTTATTGCCGGATTAAGAAAAAAAATGGGTTACAGTAATATTCCGCAGCCGTTTCAGGGCGTGGCGATTACTATGATCATTACCGGCATAATGGCAATGGCATTTATGGGTTTTGCCGGCATGGTGACGATGTAGCTGCAAGCGAGCCAGCGAAGCTGGAGAGCTTGTGGAATCGTGTGCGTAAAATCCACCGGCTCTCTCGCTAAAGCGGGATCTCCGGCGGCCACATTGGCTGCTTAAAGTTAACAAAAAAGATGTAGCTGCCGGCGAATGAAATGAGTCGGTGGAGTCCACAAGCTCGTGCCTCGCTTGTGACTACATTTAATGCGTAAATTATATACAAAAACGTAGAGAGTTATAATGAGTTTTATATTAGCAATTTCTGTTTTATGTGGAGTCTTCGCCGTTTTAGCCGGAGTGCTGATTGTTGCCGAAAAATTTTTGGTCAACTACGGTGTTTGTAAAATTGATATTAACGCCGGAGAACGTGAACTTGAAGTTGATGGCGGGCAAACAATGTTAAACGCTCTCATTGGCGAAGAAATTTTTATACCTTCCGCCTGTGGTGGAAGAGGATCTTGCGGTTACTGCAAAATAACTGTACTTTCCGGCGGTGGTCCTGTGCTGCCTACTGAAACACCCTATCTCACAAGAAAAGAAATGCGTAGCGGAGTACGGCTTGCGTGTCAGGTAAAAATCCGGGAAGATATTACTATCAAAATTCCTGAAGAACTACTTAATGTCAAGCTTTTTTCTGCAACTGTTAAAAGCACCATCACTCTTACTCATGACATGAAAGAAATACTTTTTGAGTTGGGTGAGCCGACAGAAATATCTCAACAGCCCGGACAGTACGCTCAGGTTCAGGCACCATCTCCTGAAGGACCTGTTTTTCGCGCTTATTCAATTAGTTCCCCCTCTTATGAAACCAATACTGTTGAATTGATCGTAAGAATAGTTCCGGGAGGAATAGGTTCAACTTATCTTCATAATCTGGGAGTTGGCGATCCGGTGATTTTTACAGGT
This sequence comes from bacterium, assembly GCA_029933535.1. GTDB lineage: Bacteria > Auribacterota > UBA3054 > UBA3054 > B51-G9 > B51-G9. Next base: position 10,277 of record JAOZNZ010000032.1, read on the forward strand.
CCTTATGGAGAATTTCGATTGAACGAAGATCCGGCCACCGAAATAGTCTGTGTCGGCGGCGGATCCGGAATGGCTCCGATGAAGAATATTATTTATACAATTTATGATCGTTGGCCGGATAGAACCTGTTGGCTGTTTTTCGGCTGCAGAACTACCGACGATGTTTTCTATCTTGAAGAATTCAGAAGACTCGCTGAAAAGCATCCGAATTTTCATGTTATTTATGGACTTTCCGATCCCCTTCCGGAAGGAAATGACTGGGATGGTGAAACCGGATTCATTCATATCTCGGCGGATAAATATCTTGAGCCGGGAATTAACCGGCAGGCGTTTTTATGCGGCCCTCCCCCAATGATTGAAGCTGTCACACGAGTTCTCGAAGAAAAAGGAATAAAGCCTTCCGATATTTTTTACGATAAATTCTGATATTTATTTTGATTATTTAATATTTGAGATTGATATTTTTTGTTATTTGAAATTTGAAGTTTGGAATTTATTTGTTATTTGAAATTTGGAATTTGGAATTTTTTATTCCCCCTTTTCTAAAGGGGGGTACGGGGGATTTTGTATTTTGATTTTTGTTATTTTTTCATCTATCTACCGGAGGCCTCGTTATGGCTATTATCACTATCAAAAACGTGCTTGAACACGCGGAACAGTTCGAGCAAATGCTTGCGGACTATTATGCCAATCTGTCAGAAAAAACTAATCGCGATGGAGTCCGGCTTCTTACAGATTACATGAGCCGGCATAGGATTCACATAGAAGCAGCTTTAGAAAAAATCCCTGCATCGCAAGTTAAACAAATTCTATCTGAAAGAGTCCGGTATGAACCTCAGGGAGCTGATATACATACTATTGAGGCTTTTCAATTACCTCCTAACGCAACTGCCGACCAAGTTCTTGACGCGGCAATTACATTTGACGAGTCTCTAATAACCCTTTATAATCAGGTTCTTCAACAAACGAACGATGAACAGATCAGACTGTTTTTTGAAAGTCTTCTTCACGCTGAAGAACGTGATGAAATAGAGCTTAAGAAAATTAAGGCAATGGACTATTTCTAATCGCTCCTTTAAATATCCCCGATCTATTTTCTCCCAATTCCGGCGACTATTCTTGTTGATTGTTACATTGGAGTCCACCATCTCGCTACGCTCGCCGGCAGCTACATTTGTATTCGTTAAGTTTTAGCGTTTAACATTAGTCGCCGGAACTGGGTTCCTGACACGCATTGACATTTTAAGAAAAAAAGACTATACTTAAACAAACCAGTTAATTTAACCAGTTAGAGGATGCTAATTATGAAAACTATCGGCGTGTTCGAAGCGAAAACACATTTGTCACAATTGCTTACTGAAGTTGAAAATGATCGGGAATTCATAATTCAAAGACGCGGTAAAAACATTGCGATTCTGCAACCTTATCATCAACACAAAGCCGCTCAAATGAAAAAAAAAGGTGAACAAATAATTTCCGCTTTTCGCGAAATCAGAAATTCACAAAAAACTACCGGCAAAGATAAACTGACAGTCAAAGAATTAATCAATTCAGACAGGAAATACTAATGAAAAAATGTGTGATAGATTGTTCGGTATCCGCATCCTGGCTTTTAAAAGACGAATACAAAAAATCAGCGGAGAAATTGCTTGAAAGTATTATTTCAGGCGAAATAGAAATCATTCAACCGGATTTGTGGTGGTATGAAACAATGAATTTATTGAAAAGTTCTTTCTTAAGAAAAAGAATTGAATATGAAGATATCAAAAAAACTTTGTTCTTCCTTAAAGAAATTCCTATGTCTACTGTCACTTCGGATAAAATACCTGAACATTTATGGCTCGAAAATACGTTGAAATTTAATATTTCAGCTTACGATAGCGCTTATTTAACTCTTGCGCAAATACAAGGCGCCAAATTATTGACGTATGATAAGCAGTTACTGAAACTAAGGAAAGAACTGAATTTTATAGACAAACCATAATTACGAAGAAGTTTCCCCCTTTTTTTGGAGTGCAGTAATAAAGAAATTTTAGCGATAGTTAAAATTTCATTTACTGCGGCCCGGCAAAATGTTTTTATTCAACATTTTTCGTCGATTATAACCAACACTTTTCGTTGATTGAATATTTTAACAAAAAAACAAGAGAAAACAATGGAACACTAGATAAAAACAAATAATCGAAGAAAAGAGGAAAAATGAATAAAATCTTATTATTAATTGTTGCTTTACTTATGATTATTGGTTGTAATTCCAATCGGAAGAATAATAATAAATCAAACATAAAACATATTGTGGAAAAGCAAAATCAGGAAGTTATAAGCAAAAAGAAAGTTGTTGGGGTGGATAAGCCGCTAAACGAAAAACAAGATAGTGAAATGTTTGATACGATAATTAAAGAGACGACTGATTTTGATGCTGCGCTGGGATTGGAACTCACAAAATTCAATTTTGATGGTAATCATAATCTTGCGGATTATACAAATGCAATCGCCAAACTTAATGACGATAAATTTGTTGATTTTGTGTATAGGTATCTTCTTGCGGATAAACAAAGATTTCAGAAAACAGATCTTTCTCAATTTCGCGAATTGATAATGCAAAAATTAAAAAATATAAATACGTTTAAAAGTAGTCTAATATCTGATACGTTCATAATTTTAGTTTTTTCTTTCACACCAAAATATTGTGGTGAAACAGATTATACCGGTTTAAATCAAACAATTAAAGAAGTTTTGTTAAATTTGAATTCTGTAAATATCGGCGATAAAAGAAAAAAATTACAAATGTCATTATTTAAAAATGCTGTAAATGCTACTGGGGTTATGCAAAAACATAGTTTTCTAAAAGGTGAAAAAATTAATGATGGTATAGCTAAAATAATAGATGAACACTTGAGTAAAGAGCAATTCTCAGACGCCGAACGAGATAATTTAAATCAATATAAATATTGTGCTTTAGTGCTTTCTAATCCTGA
>JAOZNZ010000453.1 GCA_029933535.1 bacterium
ATGTTACTTTTTTGTACATACCGCAGAAAGTGCATTTATTCCACGGACAGCCGTCCGCGACTCGAATAATCAAGCTGTTTGCTTCTGCCGGAGGACGAAATAAGGTATGAATGGAAGACATGGATGTCGAAGATCCGCCGGAGCGGAATGGATTAGTGGATTGGTGGATTAATTCCCCCTTTTTTAAAGGGGGGAGGAGGATTTTTATTCGGATTAATGGTTGACAATTTACTCCGCTGCGCTTCGTGACATTTTTGTGTTACGGGTAACGGATTACGGATAACAGATTACGGATTACGGATTTCATCCTCCGGAGCGTTTAACTTTGAAGCCCTTTTCTTTTAGTTCTTCTACCAATGCGTCACGGTGATCACCCTGAATTTCTATTACACCGTTTTTAACTGTTCCTCCGGTTCCGAGTTTTTGTTTCAGTTGTTTTGCAAGTTTGATCAACTCATCAGAATTTTTCACAGGAACTCCTGTAATAACTGTGACTCCTTTACCTTTGCGCCCTTTTGTTTCCCGACCTACTCTGACGATTCCATCACTTTTAAAAGCTGTTTTTTTCTGTCGGCATACGCATTTAGCAACGGGTTTTCCGCAACCGGGGCACATTCTTCCGAATTCAGTTGAAAAAACTATATTATTCATATTTAATTTGTGCTTTATTAATTTTCTTTTCCCAACCTTCAAAATCCCCCTAACCCCCTTTACAAAAGGGGGAATAGCATCCACCTTAATCCTTCGCACTTTCGCACTATTCCATGCCCGCATTTGGAAATGCGGCTTACTATATAAACAGGTTTACATTACCTTGTTCGGCATTACTTAAGTACATTGCTACTCCACCTTCTTCAATACCGTCAATCAGTTCTTCTTTTTTGATTCCCATCATATCCATAGACATTGTGCAAGCGACAAGTTGAACGCCTGCTTTTTTCGCACTATCGATAAGTTCCGGCAGGGAAGCTGCATTTTTCTTTTTCATAATACCTTTCATCATTGAAGTCCCCATACCCATCATATGCATTTTAGATAGTCCGAGTTTTTTAGCTCCACGCGGCATCATCATACCGAACATTTTTTCGATAAGATTTTTCTTAACAGGAACATGAGCCTCTTTTCTAAGAATATTGAGTCCCCAGAAAGTAAAGAACATCGTAACATCACTTCCCATTGCCGCGGCTCCATTAGCGATAATAAATGCTGCCATAGCTTTATCGAAATCTCCACTGAAAGCAACGATGGTTTTCTTTTTGCTAAGGTCTTTTACAACCTGTTTTGTTGGTGCCTGTTTTGCGACAATTGCCTCAATGACTCCATTTTCCTTTTTTAAACTTATAAGTTCATTGCCGGTACTTTTACACCATGCTTTCACGTCAGGCGGAAATCCCGGATCGACAGCAGTAATTTTTACCTGGTCATCTTTTTCTACATCATTCATCACTGTTTTCAACTTCATTATTGGTCCCGGACATTGCATTGCACATGCGTCAATTTCTTTTACAATTCTTATTGCATGCGGTTGTGGAGCAACACCTGTATCTGACTTCATTTCTTTGAGCGGTGATTCGAGTTTAGGTGTTGGTGAAGTTACAGCTTTAAAAGTTTTAAATCCACCGGTCAGATTCAAGCATTTATAACCTTTTTGTGTAATGATTCTACACGCGAGATAGCTACGCAAGCCGGTAGCGCAATAAACAAGGTATTCTTTCTCTTTATCAAATTCACTAAGTCTGTTTCTGATTTCATCAAGAGGAATAAGAATTGAACCGGATATTTTTCCCATTTCAGCTTCTTCTGCTGTACGAACATCAAGAACGATCTGATTTTCACTAAGATTTAAGATATCATTAACATGGCATATTTTGCAATCTCCACGCATAATATTTGAGGCAACAAAACCGGCATAGTTCACAGGGTCTTTCGCCGAACCGTAAGGCGGAGCATAAGAAAGTTCCAGCTCTTCCAAATCAAAAACAGTTAATCCTGCGCGTATCGCAACAGCGATAACATCAATTCGTTTATCAATTCCATCCGCTCCAACCGCCTGAGCGCCGAGTATATTCCCATTCTCCGGGTCGAAAATTAATTTCAGGCACATCGGATGCGCACCCGGATAATAACTTGCATGGCTCGCCGGATGAATAAATATTTTTTCGTATTTTTTGTTAATACGAGTCAATGTTTTTTCATTAGCACCGGTCATTCCAACGGTCATATCAAACACTTTACAAATTCCTGTTCCCTGAGTATCTTTGTAAACTGTGTTACGTCCGAAAATGTTATCTGCAGCAATTCTTCCCTGACGATTTGCCGGACCTGCTAGCGGGATCACAGTAGAAAATCCACCTATAAAATCTTTAATTTCGACAGCATCACCAACAGCGTGGATAAACGGGTCTTCTGTTTTCATTTGATTATCAACAATTATTCCGCCGCGTTCACCTATTTTCAGCCCGGCATCTTTTGCAAGTTGAACATCAGGTTTTACTCCGATTGCCATAATAGCCAGCCCGGCTTCAATTATTTCAGATGTACTTAAAGTCACTTGTAACTTACCGTCATCATCATGGAATTTGTTCACAGATGTTCCGAGTCGTAAATCAACGCCCTGAAAAGCTAATTCACTATGTAAAGGTGACGCCATTTCAGGATCAACGGTCCCCATCACCTGATCTGCAAGTTCAACAAGAGTAACGGCAACATTTCTTCTGATAAAAGCTTCCGCCATCTCAAGACCGATATATCCCCCACCGATAACCACAGCTGATTTCGGACGTTCTTCATCAACTATTTTTTTTATCGCATCCATATCAGCCATATTTCTAAGAGTAAGAACGCGATTTGACTCGGATCCGGGAATTGGAGGAGCAACAGGATCTGCCCCCGGACTCAAAATTAAAAAATCGTAATTTTCGTGATAGGTTTCACCTGTTTCAAGATTTTTAACTTCTATAGATTTGTCCTGGCGATTAATTTTTGTAACTTCGCTTTTTATACGAACATCAATTTTAAATCTTTGTTTCATCGCTTCAGGCGTTTGCACAAGCAATCTGTCACGGTCTTTTATTTCACCGCCGATATGATATGGAAGTCCGCAATTAGCGAAAGAAATATAATCTCCGCGCTCGAACATTATTATTTCCGCTTCTTCGGAAAGTCTTCTCGCACGTGCGGCTGTTGAAGCGCCACCTGCGACACCACCTACTATTAGAATTCGTTTTTTGTTTGACATTTTTTGTTATTTGTTAATTGTTATTCGTTATTCGTTATTCGTTAATCGTTAATCGTTAATCGTTATTTGTTAATCGTTAATCGTTATTTGTTATCAGTTAATTGTTAATCATTAGTTGTTTGACGTTTGTTCTTTGTATTGTTGGAGTTCACGGCTTTAGCGTGTCTTTTCTTACTATTAACCATTAACTATTAACTTTCAAACCTTCATTCCGGCTATTTTTGATTCTTTTTTTAATTTAGTTTTTATAATATTATCCGCG
>JAOZNZ010000454.1 GCA_029933535.1 bacterium
TTGTATATCCTCCTGCTTCAATTGGAGCGAAAGTAACGAGAATGCTGTCGTTGGTCCCCGGCACAGCATAATAACTATTTGTTGCCAGACTGAAAGGCGATTCTATTCCGCTGATGATACCTTCAACTATTCCACCGCCTGTATTCGCTATTTCTAACGACAGAGATTTATTATTACCATTAACTACTTCACCGAAATCGAGAATGTTGTCAACATCCAATTGCGGAGCTGAAACACCGGTTTCTTCATTCGCGAAACCTGCAATGTACATTCTATTGTTTGCCTCGTCCGGTGTGACCATTACAGTAAAAGTACCGTTTTCATCAGCTACGTAATCATACTGAATAATTATTCCACTGCCTAATCCAAACTGATTAACATTAATCAAATCTACAGCACCGCCGTAACTGCTCGGGAAAGTTATTGCGGCGTATGTTGAATAAGCCTGTGAATATAAATATAGAGTATTTGAAGAATAAGGCGTTAGTCCGGAGAGAACCACTGCAGGTGATCCTCCGCCTACTATGCCGAATTTACCAAGATCGCCTGAGCCGCCATCAAGATTTATAGCAGCTTCTTCATGTCGAAACGCAGTCCAACTGCCGGCATCAATAAGCGCCCAATCAGTTTTAGTGATTACCGGGTTTCCATTTCCATATCCTGCATCGTTTGTGATGATTCCTGTTCCTGTAAAATCATGACCGTTTATTGTTACGGCATCTCCATTCAGATTTACAAGATGCGTGTATTCTTTTGACGGTTCAATAAGAGAATCACTATCGCCTGTCCATTGATGAACTGTAATAATATTCGTTGGCGCCGCGCTGATTTCAAAATTATCTATAAGAGTTGGCGAAGAACCTGCGTTATTGAAATTGAGCATTGTAATATAATTATTCGCAAGGCCTGACCTGAGAGTGTAGGAATACTTGGGAAAAGTATCGTTATTTACCATCGGTACTCCATCAATAAAAACAGAACAGTAAGCGGAATCTGTTTCGTGAAAATCCTCTGTAGATGTAGTGATCAAAACATGGAACTCCTGCGCGGTGGGTACAACATTAGGTTCGCTGCGCGTAAGAATTGTACCATTGAAAAAATTAAATGTTCCTGCAGCGCTGAACATCACACTAAGACCGGAACTGCTGATTGGCCAAAAGTCGGATTGATTATCTTTACCGAAACCAAGAGACAGCCAATCGGTTGTATGATCAAAATTATGAAGTTTTACGTCAAATTCTATGTTGAACCTGCCGGAACTCTCAAAACTCATTATCGGGGAACATCCCGCGCTTGGAGCAAAAAATAATTCACCGGGGTTGCTTGAAAGACTGCCGACTTCTGTTTCTCCGGAAACTACGTAATTGAGTGGCGTGACGTTACCTAACTGCCTGCCGGTTTCATTACAATTCAGATTAATATCTCCGTTTCCGAGGACATTGAAAGTATCTTTGAATATGCCGGGCTGAGTTTCGCCTGCAACGCATATGAACTGTTTGCCGTCGGACCACTCACTCCAGGTGTCCCTGCTGTTTAAGTATCTAACCCGCCAGTAGTTTGTGCCTTCCGGAATGCTGATTCGAGAAGCGAAAATAGAAGTTACCGCGGGAGCATTTTCACCGGTTTGCCACTTAATTAAAGAGAAACCGCTGTCAGAAGCTGCCTGCCATTGACTTGCCGCAAAAGCGAATCCGCCTCCATCATTAAATTGGCTTGCTGTAAATTCCACGGGTGAGGTTACCACGTTTCCATCAGGTGAAATGGCAACAGGCGTGTCAGGCGGAAGACTCTGAGTATAACCGAGTGCAGGGCCTGTAACTGAGCTGACACCGCTTTCGGAGACAGATTGAACCCAATAATAGTAATTTTCAGCTATTATGATCGATGGAACGACATCATCAAAATTATTGGTATAAACTTCAACTATAAAATTGGTTGATGCCACATCGGCGGTTTCAGAGCGGGAAACAATATAAGAATCCGCGGAAAGGATTTCCGGCCACTCAACATGGATTTTATCAGAATAAATTCCTTCAGTTGCTGTAATCGATGCCGGCGGTGAAGGCGGCATTTGGTTATTGCTGAAAGCAAACCATCCAATTGCTGACGAACCGACAACCGGTGTGGCGGAAATAGAAAATATTCCGCTGTCGGGAGCGGTGTAGCGATAAGTCATGAGCATGCCGTTATTTACACCTACAGAACTCAGGTTTGCCATAGTAGTAATACCGCCATCGCTTGTCGCAAAATAGTTTGAACGGCCGTTTGGTGATAAATAATCAAATTCTGAACTGTATATATTGAGACTGTATTCTTTGTCAGGCGTAAGTCCGGAAAGGGTAAGACTGCCGGAATGTGCATCGTCGAAAAGTACGTTTGTAACAAGGTGAAGTGACTGCGGTGAAACATTTTTACTTTGACCAAGAACAGCTAACAGATCATAAGCAAGATAAACTCCGTATTGGAATTCAGTTCTGATTTCCCAGTTGGCTCCACTCATTGCTCCGTCTATACCTGCCGGTTCAAAAGTCACACCATTAATAGTTGTTGTATCATCGCAGGCAAGATTTACTTTATGTGTATAAGTTTTAGAATCTGTGATACCGGAATCCGAATCGCCTGTCAATAATGATGTTTCAATACTGTTGCCCGAAGATGTGCTGACTTTAAGATTATCTACTCCTATCGCTCCATTCGCAAATACACTTACAAAATTATTCGAATAACCACCGGTACGGGTGTGCGTGAATTTGAAAGGCGAGCTGCAGACCGGATAGGGTTTATCATTAATAAAAAGAGAAATCAATGCATCGCCGGTTGGTGGGAATCCTCCCTGCTGTGAAACAACAAATTTTATTTTTAAAACAGGATTGGAAGCGTATGACAGCTCAGCATAAGTGAAATCTCCTGTAGAACCTTCTTGATTCAGACCGCCATCGATCGTGATGTATCGACCTTCCGGGAAAAGCATAAGGTTAAATCCCGGACCGTCAAAAACACTGCCGAGATTGAGATCTTTGCAGATATTAAAAGATTTCCAACTTCCATCGCCTGTTCTGTTGAATATAGCTTCAACGCTGAAATCTCCCGATTCAGTGAAATTATAATTAGGACTCCATCTGGACATCTGACCCCATTTGCTGCCGTCGGACGGCATATACAACTCTCCCGCTGTTGGTCCGGCGTTTGTTACATAAGGCAGAGCTTCCGGGACATCCGACCAAACGACATATGGCACTGGAGCAGCTGTTCCGGTTTGGCGAACACCGTTATCGTGTTCATAGTTAATTCCCCCCCCGCCGCTAAGAACGGTAAAATTATCTTCAAAGGTTAGCGCCGCGTTAAGCGGAACGGAGAGAAAAATAACTGCGAGCACGGTTAGAGCGAGATTTGCAAAAGTTTTCATGGTTTGTTTCCGGGTTAAAATTACTGAATTACTGACACCTGACACCTGACACCTGACACCAATTCCCATCACTCCATTATTCCAAA
>JAOZNZ010000033.1:0-5650 GCA_029933535.1 bacterium
CTAAGAAGTTCCTCGTTTTCAAGCCAGTCGAGAAGGTTCATAAATTCATCGCGCATAAATGCCATTAATTGATGAAGTCCTTCCGGTTGGTCGTACATCATCATCATAAGTTCTTCTAAGCCGACAAGTTCAATCACCGAAGCGGTAAGTCCCGCGCTCCAGAAATATTTCCCACGAATTCTCGATGGGAGCAGATCCCCGAAAAGTTTTTCCGCGAGTTCCATTTGGGCGTGAGTATTTTCTCGATCGACTTTAAGTTCCCGGAACTTCAAATCTTTCATATCTTCGGGAAGTTTTTTCAGCGGATGAGTCCAGGTATAACTACCTCTGTCAGCGCCATAAGTTTTTTCAACTTTCACGCCGAAATCTCCCATAGAAATATTCCAACCTATATCAAACCAAGGTTCAACAACATCATCATCATTAATATTTTTGTTCCAGAATATTTTTTTCTTCAGACAAAGCTCCCAATATTGTAATAGTGGACTCTCACATTCAAGAGTTGAAGTTGGAATAAGCTCTTCCCACGCACATTCCGGGTCAGCGAGAATCATAGGAATTTCCGATTTCAAACCGTTATGTGCAATCCATAATTTTTTACGTTCAGCCATGATAGGCAGTTCAGCAATTTCTCTGGAACGCGCAGCAAGTTTCCGAATAAGTTCTTTGTCTTTTTCCGGGATGGAAGAAGGTACAGGCGCGTTTATATTCATTTCTTTTCTTAGTAACATTGGATTCCACATAATTTCCTCCTTGGTTATTGGTGTCAGGTGTCAGGTGTCAGGTGTCAGAGTTCAGGTTCGCAAAGCGCCCGGCGGATGCTGGGCGATGTTCGGTGTTCGATGTTCGGTGTTCGGTGTTCGATGTTCAGGTGTCAGGTGTCAGGGTTCGCATAGCGCCCGGCGGATGCTGGGCAGGTGTCAAGTGTCAGGCGTCAGGACATTCCAACTCCCCTCCTAATCCCCTCTTGAGCAGAATGTCCCGGTCGAAGCATCGGGAAGGGGTGGCGCAAAGCGTCGGGGTGTGTTAAGGAGGGGTGCCCGCAGGGCGGGGTGGTTCTCCATTAATCCACCATTCCATTAATCCATCATTCCATTCTTTATTATCGCTGCAGCATTTATCCCGCTTTCCCATGGTCGGCAGCGGCAGTTTCTTTTTTTGAATTTATCGTTTTCATCATAATATTCTGTCCAGGCGCCGATATCATCGAGCATTTCAATCAACCGCTGTTTTGTTTTTTCTGCAGCCGGATGATTTAGTTTTACAAGAGCGAATAGTAAAAATCCGGGATCATAACCGACACAACCTTTGCCTCCCGGAATGGTCGGAATATGCCCGTTGGGATTCGCCTGTTCCAGAACATGATTGATTACTTCTGTTAATTCTTCTTTAGAAAGAATATCGCTTTCAATGAAAGTTGGCAAAAGAGACACAGAATTTACTTCTAGTTTTTCCGGAATTTCCGGAGGAAGACTTACTTTCCCAAAACATAACGGACACTGATATCGTCCGTTTTCCGTGCGCTGCGTCCAACCGAACCATGGGCATTTATTTTCGCAGACACCATTTCGAAAACGTGGCGGGGTAATAAATTTTTCTCTTACCGGAGCATTAGCGTAGATTTTATTTTTGTCGAAGAAAAGCTGCCGCCATGATTTTTTTGTTTCATTAACTAATGTTAATTGTTTCTCTGCATAATCTTTTTTCCATAAACCATTTTTTAGTGACCAATCAGCCAGCCATTTCCCTCCCTCAATAAATACCAAAGTTGAATCCGCAGAGCCATGAAGCAAGCCCGACCTCGGAAAGAATCCACCGGCGACATAAGTTTCATCGCCGTTAAAAGGAAGCGAACCGCCGGAAAGATGTTTGAGCTGCGCGTTCCAACACCATTCCAGCATTGGGAAAAGAGTTTTAATAAATTCTGCATCACCGGTTTTATTAAAATAATCCCGTGCCTGAAGAATAATGTAGCCGGTCTGTTCAACATCGTCATTTTCGTGAACATGTCGCGCGCAATCGGTTCCCATAGATTCCGCGTTATGCAAATTTCCGAATGTATTAAATTTATCTATACGAAATTGCAGAGCTTGTTTTGCTTCTTCAACCATGCCAAGTGCAAGCATGCCTTTTGCAACTCCGTACTGATCGCGAACATAAGCAAGAGGGTAGTAATGTCCTGCCATCGCACCGCCATCATCAGATTGTTGAGCTTTGATGAGAGTCGCAACACCGTCGATAATATTTTTATCTTCGTTGGTAAGTTTGTCAAAAGAGTCGATAAGTTTTTCACGTTTTTCAGTAAAGCTATTCCAATACTTTCTTGTTTGATTCAAAAAATGGAGGGACGGTGTCCTCACCGTCCTAATATTTTCTTCGGCAACTTTTTCAGCAATGGGCAGTCCTGTATCAAAACTATTATCCCCTACTATAGCCAGTGAACTTTTACCTTCCAAACATTTAAAGATCAAATTCCCGTCTTTATCTTTTGTAATTTCACAATTGCCTGAAGGAATAATCCAATGGAAAGCCCAAAGAATTGTTGGACAGTGAAAAATATCTTCCCCGGGGTGAGTTATGAGTAGCCATGCACCTGAAATGGATCCACTTTCTTGAAACGAGCTTCCGGAATGCGGTTTGATTTTGAATGAAACGTTGCGCGGAGCTCCTGCTCCGCGATTCTTATTGGAGTCCACAACTCTTGACCGGAGAATGCCTGGTTTAGCGGGATGAATCGCGGACGGGGACGTCCGCGCAACGTTAAAAATTCTGAAATAAACCAGAAGTTCCGAATCGACAAATTCTGAAAATTTTAGAATTTCTCCTTCGGCATCGCTGATCGAATGGTTCCAAATTGCTGTTCCGGGTTCGCGTTTGATTTCGTCAGTAATTTCTTCGTCACACAAAGTTTCTATGGTTAAAATATTCGGCGAACTGTAAGGCGGTCCGAAAAAGTTAATGAGATTTGGTCCCTGGCCGTAAGCGACAATTTTACCATTGCCGACAGCATGGACAACACCACTATCTTCAGTTTTATTATTCCAGGTTCTTATTATTTCAAGCATATTTTTAAATTAACATTATGGTCTTATTGGACCTATTGGACCTATTAGTCCTATTAGTCCTATTAGTCCTATTGGAGGCGATGGACATTGTAAACGCTACCGACAAAAAATGTCGATTGAAGTTACCGGTTTGTCATCTCCTTTTACATATCCAAAAACATTTTTCCCAACTTTGAAAAGTTCAACATTTTTGTTGTCAACAGTTAATGTTTTTGTATCAGCCGGGAATGGACCGAAGCGCATTTCTTTTATTTTTATCGGGTCTGTTGATTCCAGTTTTAATCGATAGCCATCTTTTTCACGACTGTAGTTCATGTTTACAGTAGTCAGCTTATCTTCAGAAAGAACCGGATATTTTTCGACTGCAATTGAGTTCCAGCCTGCAGGTAATCGCGGCAGAATTTTCAAACCTGCATCACTTTCCATGTCGTCAATCCCCAATAAAAGTCGACCGCATTTAACAATTTCCGCCTGTTGAATAGAGTTTCCGAGGTCGCCGTTGCGAAACCAGAATCTTCCTGACGGATGATTAATAACACCTTCCGGAACAATATAATTATGATCGGTATGATGATAGCAAAAAGCTCCGGCTTTTTCGAGATATCCCGCCATATCTTCTGATTCATCTAACAAAATCGCGGTTTGAGTTATAAACGCCTGTCCGTAACCCATTTGACGTCCGGCGGCATAATTAAAGAAATCTTCTTTTTGCGCTTTGTATGTATTTTCACAAATTTTGTAGAGTTCAGGATCAAGTTTAGCAAGATCATAACCAAAAACATCGGGCGAAAGCATCAGCGGAGCAAACCGTTTGTATTCCCATGTCCAACAGTCATTGGCATCATCAACGAAAATTGTTCCATAGCGCGGATGCTCCGTTGTAAAAGTTTTAAGGATACCGGTCCAAAGTTCATCAGCTTTTTTTGTCCATCGTTCGGCTTCTTTTTCGTGACCTGCTTGTTTTGCCACACGAGCCAGAGCGCGCAAACCGTAACAGGCCATAGTGTTTGAAAACAAATCGTGTTCGCCGTATTTTTGAGTAGAAGCTTCTGTTTCCGAATGCAGAACTCCATTAAAATGAGATTCTTTTGGATTTTCCATTTGCCAGCAAATCCATTCAGCGGCATCGTTCATTGTCTTCCAGTTTTTTTTGAGCCATTCAGAGGAAAGCCCCCCCGTTCGTGCAACATGATAAGCGAACAACATCATAGTTCCATGACCGTCATTTTCTTTTCCCGAAACACTTTCCCAAAGATTGGAATTGTTTAGTGTGGAAGCGTTGGCAATTCGTTTCCAGTTAGGCTGCTTATAACGCGCGCTCGGGTCATAAAGATAAATTTCGAGAGCTTTTTTCGCGGCGTTCGCTGAACGCTCATGTGCACCGCCGAACTGAGCTTCAATAACCGAGCGACCGACATCGCGGGTCCAGATATGAGAATAATAACTTCCCGCTCCATTTCTGAAAGTACCACATCCAACATAACTGCCGAAAGTCGGTGCGTCTTTTGAGGAAGTATGCATCATGCCATCCTCATCAATTTTGTTGACCATAATGTCGTGAAGATTATGAGTGAAAACATTGCCAAAAATGTTCGCGGTGCCGCAACCATCAAATTTTACTTTCGGGCCTGTATAGTTCTCCGGAACGTTTGGTTCAACTCTTCCCGGCAACTCATCCGCAAATTGATACAATCTTCTTGCGAGTTTATCCATAGCGGGAAAATATTTTCTTTTAAGGTAGAAAGATTTGTCGGTAGATTCCCAGGAGTTTGTTTTTAGATTATTCCCCGGTTTCAGACCGGTGATTCCTGTAACCCGGAATCCCATAACTTTTGAACCATCAGGGGCAAGTGAAATTTCTTTGATTGTTTTTCCGGGAAGATCAAGAGCAAAAATATATTTGAAGTCTTTTCTTTCATCATTCGTCATTAAAACAAGACTGTCTTCAAGTAATGCTGCCGCATTAGTGTCGGAAGCAAACGGCTCAGGATGATGCCCGAAATACGTTGTTAAGACTTCTCCGGGTTTCAGAGGATTAAGTAGTTCATAGTTCCAAATATTCACACCAAAAAGTAAAGGAATAATTTCCTGTGTGTCATCATCAAATACTATATTTATCTGACCTACTTTGTCGCCTATAAAAAGTCGCTTAGTATTGTCGTAATTACGTTCGGCACTCCCCCACCATTCACTGCAT
This sequence comes from bacterium, assembly GCA_029933535.1. Taxonomy (GTDB): domain Bacteria; phylum Auribacterota; class UBA3054; order UBA3054; family B51-G9; genus B51-G9. The sequence continues at coordinate 5,263 of JAOZNZ010000033.1, forward strand.
TCCGGTTTTTCAGTAGTCATTCCAAGAAAAAAAAGTTTGTCAGCCGGTTTGCCGACCGTATAAAGAGCAGCAGCGAGATTTCTGTAAGCGTTTCCTTCCGGTTGAACTTCAAAAGGTATACCGTGAAAAGTAACGGTTTTCAAATCTTTAGCATCAGTTTTTTTGACTGAAAAGAAAGGAGATTCATTAGTTTTATTTTCCGCATTCAAAATACTTACTCCGAGAATTAAGGTTATTAAAAAGATTGTTTTCATATTTTTTTATTGCTTTGTGGACCTATTGGACTTATTGGACATTTTGGACGAAATGGAGACGATGGACATAACCATCCCGCCCTTCGGGCACCCCCCAGCATTCGCGGGGTCAGAGACCTCCTTCAAAAGGAGGG
>JAOZNZ010000033.1:5750-13148 GCA_029933535.1 bacterium
CCCTTCGGGCACCCCCCAGCATTCGCGGGGTCAGAGACCTCCTTCAAAAGGAGGGATTTTTTCTTCATTTTGAATTTGTTATTTATTTGTTATTTATTATTTGAGTTTTGTTATTTTCTTCACTAAGGCATCTCCGGATGGTTTGGTCCGAAATGTTTCAAAATAACCATCGGCTCATGCTGCGATTTGTTTGTTATAATTACTCCTTCCTTTGCCGCTTTTTCAGAAATAAAATATTCGTCGGCACTGGTCTGACCGTAACGAAGCATAATAGCAGCTTCGGCATCATACTCACCGAATTTTCCGTGGCCCTGAATCATTATACAGCCATAAGCGACGGGGTCTTTAATTGTAACTGTTTGCCCGGGTTGAATAGAAAGTTCTTTTGCGCCGACATAATCGTTCTTGTAAGAAATCCACTTTTCAGTAAACTGTTCATTAGAATGTTCGCATGTAATCGGCGGCCGGAAGAAAGATTTTTTATAATGGGGGTCGATATTTTTTTCCCAATCCATAAGACTGATAACATAATCTACATCGCGTTTTTTGTCTTCCGGACAGTTTTCAACAAGAAATTCATAAGGATAAATTTCATTCGCTGTAATGTTTTCATAAACTGAATTCACATCGCTGTTCCATTGCGGCTCGTATGTCAGTACAGAACCGGGTGCATGAATAACTCCTGGCGGTGTGTACCAACCTGTGCCAAGCTGAATTCTGTATGCGCGTGAAAGTTCCGTGATTTTAATATCTTCTTTTTCGTAATTTAACAATCGTGCGCGTATTTGGTCTTTTGTAACATCGGGATCAAAACCAAAATAAGTAACAGGAAAAGTTCCAAGATGATTGTTGAGTTGAGGAGGAAAATAATACGCTTCCGGCTTTCCAAGCTGACCAACTCGTGCCGCGCTTTCAAAGTCAAGATGTAAATGATGAAAAAGCGGTTCGCCGAAATCGAAGAATTTTGAGTACATCGGCCAACCGCCGAATTTTTCCATAAGTTCATCGCCGACGAGTTCGTTTTTGAGTTCGTCCTGAGTTTCTTTCAGGGTGAATTTTTCTTTAACATTTCCCGAAGCCGGCATGACATAGCTGTAACCTTCATCTTCAGCGGCAAGCGGGCCGTTCATACATTTTATAACGGAAGAAAACCAGCGTTCTTTGATAGATCCCCGTTCAGTTCCAAGCGCGTAATAATCATCCGGATGCAAGCGAAGCCTTTTACCTGCAGCGCTGAATCTTCGCGGAACAAAAACCGGGATTAATTGTAGGACGCCTTTACCTTTATCGAAAGTATCGTTAATAAGAGATTTCATAATGGAATAATGGAATAATGGAATATTGGATTAATGGATTAAGTCCCCCTTTCCTAAAGGGGGTTAGGGGGATTTTCTTCACTTTAGTCTTGGTAGTTGAGAATTCGATATTGGAACTTCTTTCTTAATATTAAATCAAGTCTCAACTCCGAACTACCAATTTTCAATTTTCAAGTTTTAATTCCCCCTTTTTTAAAGTGGTACATCCCGATTATTCCATCGGGAGTGGGTTAGGGGGATTTTAGTTTAATGGACATTATTTATTTTTTTCGCCTTGCGAAAATAATAATACCGAACACTGAATACAGAATACTGAATAATATTCCGGCTTCCGGAATTCCTTTCTCAATACTGCTAAAGCCGTACAGCATGTAATCCTGACCAGGACCTGGCGTTAAAGTAATTGTAAACGTTCCATCTGCTCCGGCAAGATACTTATATTCAACAATTTGACACGCTGTTGTGATTTGATTTTCATTCAACAAAAATATTCCGCCATCACTGCCTGAAAGGATTGAAAACCTATCAGAAGGTGTATAGAATGGTCGGCCATAAAGTGTGAAAATATTTGTTGACATCGGCCACAGGTTTGAAATCACAATTCCTATTGAAGAACCCCAGCCATAAACGCAATATTCAGCAATATCGGCTCCGGCGCCGCTTGGTAGTGGCGCTGAAAAAGCTGTCCCTCTGAAAGCTGATACCCAGCCGTCATAACCGAATACCGACCAGTTCGCACCTGTTAATTCAGGGATCATGTCGTCAACGAACAGGTTCTCAGGCACAGGCACCAGACCGGGGCATTCAAAATCAAGCCCGCTGACATTGATCGTCGGGGGATGGTTGGTCCAGTTGAGATTTACCGCGTGAGTAAATTCTTCAACAGGATTGGTTGTTCCAATCCACAGGTCATCATCATTCTCCCAAGTACGGGTTGTCATTTGCGCACTGCAAGGAGAGATTTTAAAATTATCAATCACACCCACATCACCATTATTATAAAGAGTTATGTAATTTTCATCAAAACCACTTCCTTTTTCATAGCTGTAAAAATAATTCATGTGATAGTAAATATTGCTTTCGGCCGGAGGAGCCCACCATTCACTTCGCAGCGGCATCGGTTTTCCGTTGATAAACATTGATATATAAACTTTATCATTATCAAAACTTTCCGCAGCAACAGCAATTTTAACATGCATATTTGTTGTATTCGGCGAACCAAATAGGTCGGCAACTTTAGTTTCTCCACTGAAAACCTGGTACAATCCTGTCGGCGATGCACCGGCGCCGAAGAAAACTATACCCATTCCGCCCGAGCTTATCGGAAATGCGTTCTGTGCGATTTTACCGAAGCTGATTGCCGTCCAACTGCTATTCGCGGGAAAAACGTCAAATTCTATTACAAAATTCGTGTAATCGGTAAAACTATAATTCGGCGAACAGGAAGCCACTCCGTTTAAGGTTAATTTATTCGGTGTCAATGCCGATTGTCCCACTTCAGTTATTCCTGAAATTGAGTAATCGAGTGGAGCGGCGGTACCGTATTGTCGTCCTGCGTTATAGTATCCCATATTCGCATCTCCGCTTCCGCTGACATTATTAAAGGTATCAAAAAAGTAGTAAGCAGAATTCACATCACGATTAACAATAAAGGAAGTAGAATCCGACCAATCACTCCATTTGTTGCGATCGCTTTGATAACTTACTCTCCAGAAATTAGTTCCTGTAAAAACCAAACCGGATAGTGCGTTAACAATGTTTGTTGTACCGCCCTGGAATTCTCTTGGTGAAGCGAAATAAATATCGGAACTCAACTGCCATTTACTGTTTTCGAACGGCCATCCTGCTGCATCGTTATATTCAGAAGCTGATAGAACGATAGGAAAGTTCTGCAAAGAGCCGCCTGCAGGAGATTGATTTACAGGTTTATCAGGTGGACTTGAAGTTGATCTGAAACCAATATCATAATCGCCGAATTCGCTCCATCCGTAAGAATTCCCGGCTTGAACCCAGTAATAATAATTACTATTATCTAAGCCGGTAGTATCGAAATATTCATTACTTTCTGCAGATATATTACCTGAAATATCAACCGCGAGATTTGTTTCATCACTAATACCGCGAAAAACAGCGTATTTATCAACTTCAAGACTTGACAGCCAGGTGATTTTCACACTATCACTATAAGTTCCATCCGAAGCTGAAATTTCTGTAGGCGGTTCCGGAACGAAAGTTTTTATCTGAAAATAATCAACACTTAGCCATGCCCAACCGCCACTTGTGCAATTATCCACTACTTCAAAATAAACTTCTTTACCTTCCGCGGCGGCATTAGTAATTGATCTTTCCACCACAAGATTTTGGTCAGGGGCATAAACTCTGCCGTATTCAGTATCATCGCCCGCATCTTTTAAAGACACATAATTAAATATAGCGGGATTAAAATGTTTTGACCAACCTCCAACAAGAAATTTCACATAACCATCAGCTGGATAAGTAAAAGTAGTTGACCTGATCGTTCCGACATTTGTTTCTCCACCGACCATAGAATTTGCATAATATTCCAGATGAATAGGATTGAATTCAAAATGTACCGGGGCAAAGTTCGTTGTTACCGGCGCTGCTCCCCAGGCGAGACCTGACACGTCCCAACCTACATAACCGTCTTCGAAGTCGAAGTTCTTCGTGTCGACAAGACGGAAATAATCAACTCCTATCCATGCATAGGCGTTTGATGGGCAATCATCAACAACTTCAATATAAACTTCTTCACCATAAGCTGCTTCAGATTCAAGAGCAACATTCTGCATCACATTCTCGTTAGGTCCCCATATTCTATCAAGCTCAGTGCCATCAGAAGCGAGATTCAGCGTAACATAGTTGTAGACTTTTCCGGGATTACCGAACGGTCCACGTGACGACCAACCATTCAAAAGGAAAGAAACAGCATTGTTTGTAGGGCATGTAAATGTAACTGATCTCATCACTCCAACAGCCGCTTCATTAACGCCTGCATTATCCGGGTAAAGAGTTCCCGCATAATAGATTCCCTGCCATCCCGTTATTTGTCCACCGGCATTTTGTGTAGTTGGTTGACCAAACGCATCACCGGAAATAACTGTCCAGTTAGTATAAGTACCTGTTTCAAAATCCCAGTTACGCGGGTCAGGCGGAACTATTACTTCGATTTTGAAATTATCAACGGAAATCCAGGCAAAACCGCCACCGTCAGCATCATCAACAACTTTAATATAAACAGAAACGGATGTATTAGTGTTATGTTTTAAAGTTGCCCTTACGGCATTGTTGCCGTTAGGCGTCCAAGCCCGGTCAAGTTCAACATCATCTGATGCGCGATACAAAGCCGTATAGCACCAATTGAACGCTCCACCGCCGGTTGCTGACCATCCGCCGATATAGAATTCGACTTCTTCATTTGCTTCAAGAGTAAAAGCAGCTGACTGAAGTATACCTGTATTTGCTTCCACCCACACGTCTGAGGAGTCGTATCCGCTATTTGCATAGTACATACCTTCAACAGGTTGATTCGCGTGATGTGGTGCGGGAAGATCATTTGTAGTCGGACTATTCCCAAACGAGCCGTTGCCTGAAAGAGTCCAACCAGTTAAATTACCTGTCTCAAATCCACCGTTTACAATATCGGCATTAACTAAGCAAGTAAAGAATAGGGCGACAATAATGACAGCTGAGAGAAATTTTGATTTTTTCATAATAGTTCCTTTGTTTAGTTGAAAGAGAAACCCGGCGCACGTGTCCCGCGCATGCTGGGATGCCTGGGTCAAAAGTCTAATATCCAATGACAACATAATAATTATATTAAAACAAAATAATTTTTTCTATAACAATATAATCATTATTAACACTATTTTATCAAAACATATTTTTTTGAAAGTCTCTTTTGAATTTTATAATAATTTCCGTGTATTTCTGTGTGTTCCGTGGGTAAATAAAAATTCTGCGGGAAGATAGTGTATTTTTAAAGTTGTTCATAGTTCATAAATTTGCTATAATAGTTTAAATGAAACTAACTCTTATAATATTTTTGTTCTCTACTGTTACAACAGTTTTTGCCGATGTTGAAATCACTTCGATTGACGTAAATGACGAGAATGTTTATTTGACCTGGAACACTCCGACAAACAAATTTATTGTTGCAGTATCCACTTCTCTATTTGATTTTGTAGATTCAGCAATATGTTGTAATTCTTCCGTTGGAGATAGTCCGCAAACTAATTCTACTGTGTTTGCAAGGAATAGTGATCGTGATTACTTTCGCATGATGTTTGGGCTGCAGGTAGTAGAATTTCCCGACCCTCTTTTATTTCAAATTATATTTACTAATATAGAAACTAAAATCAGGCCGTTTAACAAAATCTATGATGCAGAAATAGTAGGAATTTCAAATATTTACGCAAACGGAATGCCGGTTACTAATGTTAGTGGATTGTCTGCGATGCCGTGGTTGACTTCTCTTACTGTCCGCAATTATTGGCTTACTAATATTACCGGTTTTTCAGAACTGCCGGAAATAACTGCACTGGCGATTAATGGTTGCCATCTTGATGATTTATCGGAAGTAAGAAAAACTCCCGGACTGATTTTTCTTAATCTTTATGGTAACGATATTGTTAGTCCTGAACTTGGTTCAGGGCTTACTTCGCTGGATTTATATGATAATCAAATTAATGATTTATCTCCTTTGAGCAGTTTTAATCAACTTTCCTGGCTGGATTTGCGGCGAAACAATTTGATGGATTTATCTCCGATTTCTGCGTTAACAAATTTGACGTGGCTTGGCTTGGCTCATAACCAAATTACTAACGCTGATTCACTGGCAAATCTAACAAATATTAGTTGGCTGAATCTAAAAAATAACGATCTTGATAGCATTGATTTTGTTGGCGCGATTACTAATCTTGAGTGGTTTAATGTTTCAAGCAACCATTTAAATACCCTTGCTGGATTAGAAACTTTAAGTTCGCTTGAAGCGCTTGATGTTTCAGACAATCAGATAACGAATATATCGGCATTATCAACACTTCTACATTTACGATGGATCGACCTTTCTCACAATCGATTAACAGACATTGATGTTCTTATAACGAACGCTGCGAATGGCGGAATTACTAATGGTCACACCGTAATTCTTATTGACAATCCTCTAAGCGATTACGCTTTGACAAATCAGATTCATGTGTTGACAAATGATTATCGAGTAACGGTAGAATATTAAATTGTAGCGCACGGAAAATCCACCGGCTCATGCTTCGCCGGCAGCTACATTAAAATACGAAAAACTCACGAAACACAAATGTAGCCGCAAGAGAATCTTTTATGATTATAAATTAATCAAAAATATGAGTCATAAACATAACAAAAAAATGCTAAATTTGTTTTGTAATCAAAACAAATTAACTCGAAGAAATTTTCTGAAATCAGCAGCCGGCAGCGCGGCGGCAATGTGGCTTGGTCCTGGATTGCTTAACGCAGCAACTTCCCGCAAAAAACCTAATGTACTTTTCTTGCTGCCTGATCAATGGCGGTTTTCTTCATTTAGTCATGGAGAAATAAATGATAAGTTAGTGCAGACGCCTAATCTTGACAAGTTCGTTCAAGAAGGAGCGCGATGGAGGAAAGCTTACGCCACATGTCCTGTCTGCTCTCCTGAACGTGCCACAATAATGACAGGTCGTTATCCTCACCAAACCGGAATGATGGCCAACAACAAAATGCTTCCGCCGGGAGACCGCTGTTTAGCGGAAATATTTAAAGAAGCCGGTTATGCCACTCATTACGTTGGCAAGACGCATTACGATGGTGAAGCCAAACCCGGATTTATTCCAAAAGGATGGCGACGTCGCGGTTTTACAACTTACGAAGGTTTCAACCGCGGACATAATTACACAACCGGGCAGGTTTATTTCGATAATGACGGCAACGAAGTTCACCCGACAGAATATGAGCCTAAAACACAGACGGATTTGGCAATAAATTTCATGAAGCAAAACCAACATCGTCCTTTCTTTTGTTATTTATCCTGGGGGCCGCCGCACACTCCTTA
>JAOZNZ010000034.1 GCA_029933535.1 bacterium
AACTTATTCCTCAAGCCGATCACATGGCGCATGGTCGGGCAACAAACAGATATGCGTAAATGGCGCTAATGTGCGGGAACTGGTAAGATCCATACGTTCGATTAAGGATAAAAAGGCTATACAAAGGCATTCAAAAGGTATTTCCAGAATGGCATGTAATATAATGGACTTTCGTGATGAAAATCATTCGCTATCAACTCACGGTGGAAATTACGGTGTTGAAGCCATCTGCTTTAATGAAATTATGGCTAATGATGGAAGTCATCTGCATCAACCTTATGGTAGAAACTGGGTGCCAACAGGCAGAGGTAATGAACTCGAAGAAAAATATTGTGGCGTAATCGGCCTTACCGTGGATCCATACAACAAAGATACCAGCAGTGAACCCGTTGCTCAATATCCCTGGCGACCGACTTCTGTGCGTAAATCAGGTAAGGATGTCAAAGTCACATACAATGGGCCGATTATAAGAAACTCCAAAGATTCATGGTTGAATTATAAGAAACTCTTCAACGTATTGAAAAAAAGCGGCAAAACTCAAGGAAATAATATTATTTATCCTCCAAACTTTTGGAAAAATGCACACATGATTCTAAGAACAGAGGTCGGGCAAAAGGATATAGAAAAAAAATATGAGAAAAATATAAACTACTTTCCTAAAGTTACAGCAAGCGATGCGCGCTCAGTAACGGTTGAGGGAAGTTGGGGAGATCACAATGAATTCAGCACATATGATACATTGCATCAGATATTAAGCAATAAAAGCATCAGAGTAGGATTCTGGCTCGACAATCATTGGGAAAGAGTTTGGGGATTATTTAGTTACATGCCAAGATGTACGGAATGGGGAATATCAGAACTAAGGCCACGAACTTATTACCGCGTTTATATAGGAAACAACTCTTTTGTTCCACCGTTTTTTAAAGGAAACTCATCAACTCTTGACTGTGATGGAATCCCGGCGCAATATTCAGAAACAGAAGAAAATTTGCTGAAATGGGATTATAATGACGCTGAACCAATACGCTCTGACGCTCAGGGTATTATTAACCTGATTGTTACCTCGAGCAAATCGTGTAACGGAGCACGCTGGGCAAATGAAAAAGTTGACCATTACAACCCAGGTGAAAGAAACACTACAAAGAGCATTTGGACACATAATATTTTTGTCAGGCCTGACATTGTTGAACTTGTAAATGTAAGCGATAAACCGGTAAGCATTGCAGGATGGCGTGTAATGGTTAATACAGGTTCCGTGGCAAAAGAACTTTGCTACATTAATTCCGCTACTCATTATGAACCTGCGAGTGGCGGTTATTTTGATGACGAAAATCCTGTTATTTCTCCTAATGGCTATGCTTATCTGACAAGTGACCGCAAAATATTTGACCTGGAATATGGTGCAAGCAGGAGCGAGACCTGGGGTGACACCGCAAAGGAACAATATCCATGTTACGAGTTGCCACAGGAAACTTGGGGCGTATGGTACAAAATTAAAGGATTTCGCCCCGCATCGAGAAATCTTTGGGACACCAGCAGTAACACAGGCTCTGCACGCAACAATCTTATACTCGATGGCGGAGATTTTGAGGAAGGAGAATTATCAGGAGAAATGGTGGAGTTCCGAAGCGACAGGACATCTTTTGTAGGCAATAACTTGAACGGCTGGCGTAGAATGGTTACCGGAAACACACGCGATGCAATAGAAATTCTTTACGGACAGGGTAACGCTGAAGGTTCCGATATTCGGATTGGTGATTATGCTGTAATTCTTGGCATGCCAAGAATCGGAGGCTTCCTTTCTTTAACATTAAGAAATGAATACAACCAAATAACTTCAAGAACCCTCGAATACGGCCGGACTGAATACCAGGAATTTGATATATCGACAGAACGTATTGATCCAACTGTTTTTGATGTTTGGGAAAAAACAACAAAAACAACTTTCGGCGGGAATTTCGATGAAGCGCGTTCGAGGAGTTTAGCAAAAATACGAGATTCTACCGTGCTTAACAGACCCCTCGGCTCACTCGAAAGTTTGCTGAAAGTCAGTTCCGGAGAGGCAAATGTATCTTACAAAAATAACGAAGCCAAAGCTAACGACTTTCTTAAAACTATAGGACCTGTTATTACAATGAGTATGGTGCGCCTTGATGCCGAAAATGCTGACGCATGGAAAGGAAAAGCAGATGACTGGTATTCGACTGCCGGAACAATTGCCAATTGCAGTAAATCAGGCTTGTCAGTGACCGGGGCTAAATGGGAACCGGATATTTGGAAAAACACGACCCTCACGATTATCTCCGGAAAACTTCGGGGTGAACAGTTCAAAATAATTGATAATGCAGCCTCATCCGTAAATGTGAAAGGACGATCCACTCAAAGCCGCGCGCAACTATCAGCGAGGCGAGGTGACAAATGCACTGTCGGTCCACCCTATCGCACACCGATGTATTATACGAAAAAAGAAAACAGTGAGGGAAGATGGGAATGGCAGAATACCGGGCTTGATTCGGAGGAGTCTTACGATTTGTATCTTTTCGGTTTGAATGATTCAATAATGACAACCGAGTTTCTGGAAGAAAATCATAATGCGCAACTAAACATAAAAGTATGGAATTTTGAGAAAAAGGATTGGGATGTATCTCCAAAAAAACGATACAAATATGACAAAAATGACTCGATTTATTTCGGAAAACTGAAACCGGAAAATATTGGCGATAAAGGCGCTGTTAAATTATCAATTATAACACATAATCTCGCCGATGATGAATGCAGCGGAACTGCATGGCTCGATTATATTCTTTTAACTCCTATAGAATTCCAAGGCAAAATTAACGTGAATACTGCAACTGAACGGGTAATAGCCGTGCTGCCGGGTGTTGACAAAAAACTCGCGGAAAATATTGCTAAAGGAATATCCAAGGACAAAAAGAAAATACGGCCATATCAAAATACATATGACCTGCTTGATGTAAAAGGAATGACACCGGAACTTATGTGCCGAATAGCTAATTATATTACCGTAAGAACAGATACATACCGCATTAACATTACTGCGGAAATCTTTAAAACATCACCTGAAACAAAGGAAATATCACCCGAAAATATAATCGCACGTGACTGTTCAACATTTGTTGTTGAACGTAAACCGAAAAGTGAAAATGAATGGATAATAGAACAAAGAGAAACAATTAGTTTGAATTAGATATCATTCGAAAAACAACTAACAACTAACAACAAAAGGGAATGACATGAAAAAGAAACGTAAAATCAAACACTGGAAACTTGCAGCATTAACCGCATTAACCGTATTGATATTCTCCGCAAATCAAGAAATCTTCGCGCAAACTGTCGCTTACTGGCGATTCGAAGATGGAACAAGCGGTGTAGAAAATACCACTTATTTGGATTATTCAGGTTATGGCAATACCATGACATCAAATGGTTCAACAGGAACTAATGATATCCCGTTTGCTGTTGTTCCGCAGACAACTCATACAAACACACTTGCCGCCGGCTTTGTGGCAATTGATGCTCATAACGGAGATTATCTCAGTACATCGGGCAGCGAATATATTGACACTCTCAATTTTGTGAATGGATGGACGATTGAAGCAATTGTCAAGTTTCACAGTTTGAGCAACAATATTCCTACAGGAAGACCCGGCATAGTTTGTAAAGAAGGCGAACTCGGTGTACACCGATATCCGTACTTTAACCTTCAACTTGTTCCCCCGGCTGGCGCAGACCCGGCATATATTAGGGTTGTTACTGCAAGGGATGGAGGAGCCACTCGTATTTTTTCAGCCGCAGCGGGCTCACGAACACCTATTGTGACCGGGAAATGGTATGCCATAGCTGTAAATTATAACCGCAATTTAGAGGGAACAGATAGAGCGGCAAATCTTTTTATTAAAGAAGAAAGTGACACGGAATACGAATTTGAAGCTACCAGTTCGGGTCCATGGTCAGGCATTGACCTTAATGGTGATCTGCCATGGACAATCGGTCGCGGATTCCGTGATAATGGCGGCAAAGGTTATGTTAACGGTATCATTGATGAAGTCCGTATCAGCGATGTGCCACTTACATCAACGTACTTCCTGGCGAGTGTAACCACCGGACCTGAACCACCGGTTTTCTTCGGCATCAGCAATTCACCATTGGAACCCACTGATACTGATATGGTGAAAATATCTACACGGGTTACAACTGTTAACTCAACTATTACAAATGTAACTTATGAATACAGTGTTAATGGAGGCGGTTATATGGGACCGTTTCAAATGACCGCAACCGCGAATTTCAGCGAATATGCAGCCAATATTATAAGCCAAACTGTTGATTCAATAGTCTCTTTCAGAATTACAGCCGTAAATTCCGCCGGAGAATCAACAACCACCGGCGACTTCGTATATTCAGTCTATGAGGATATTCCATGGGAATCTGTCGTAGCAACAAGTGATTCAATAGCCGGCGGATGGAATATATCAGGTATGGCAGTCGCACCTGACGGCCTTGCTGGATTTGCTTACCAATCAGCAGCAAATAATAAGGCGCATTATATTGAAGAATCAGCACTCGGTATTATGAAACCGGCAGTTGAAATTACAACTAATTCACAGGGATTCAATTCCGGTATAGTTTTTGGAACCAATGGCAATCCGCGGATAACACTTAGTTATGATGCAGCTGTCAATCCCGGGGGACTAACTTATGTTCAGCGCACAAACGGTGCATGGACATCACCGATGAGAATAGTAACAAATAATTATGATGAATATCGCAGTGTAATAGCTATCGGACCAAATCAGATACCGAGTGTGCTTTGGTATAAAAATGATGGAGATGCAGGCAAATTGGTGGATATAACCGCTGTAGATTCATTTTCGTCCGCTGAAATATTTTCACCGCCATTCCCTATCAATGTGGCTTCAAAATCTACTGACGAATGCCGCCGACCGTTCGGTATGATTTTCGGCACAGACAGTCAACGTAGAATTGCTCTATCGGGACGGAGCGAAGCTGAAGAACTCTGGTTCGGCATTGAGGACAGTATTGGTTCAGAAGTGTTCGATTGGGAACAATTATCCGCAAGCAACGTTTATGCTGAACAGATGGGGTTTGCTCTTGATTCCAATGATAAAGCTTATATTGCCTGCCGCGATGAAGGTACAACACCGAGTACTGCTGTACTTTTTGAAAACTCAAGCGGCGCGTGGGTTAAACACATTCTTGGTCCAATGGGTCATTGGGGACACTGCGCGGTGGCTGTTAATCCTGATAACGGCAGCGTGTGGGTCGCGCATAACGCTGTTATAACTGATTATCCTGACGGTTTCAAACTGTGGAGCAATAGAGCTGACCCGAATGTATGGAAAAAAGAACAATCAATTACCAACGGGATAATTATCGACTCAATTGCAGGTTTCGGCATTACGGAATTGGGTACAATGAAAATCGCTTTTAAACCAAATGTCAATTCAACAGATCTTGTTTATATGTACAGCACGAAATTTACCATTCCGGAACCGTTTCTATTTATTATTTATCAATTATTATTTATAATATATTATTTAAAAATGAGGAAAAATTTTAAATTTTAAATTTATTTTATCCCGATGTTTTTTGCTATAGGGATGAAATTAATTTTCTCCAACAGGCGTAAAACAATCAATTATGAAAAAATTGCTTTTATTGATAATATTTCTTGCTTCGTTGAATTCTTTTGCCGTAATAAATAACGCGACAATAGAAGTTAATCCGCAAAATGAATCCTCCTGGAGAATAAATAAACTTCTTTTTGGTAGTTTTTTAGAAGAATGGTGGGGAGATTTAACACCCGGAATTTATGAGCAATATCTCATTAATCCTTCATTTGAAGAATGGAAGCTGCTTGATACAGAAAATAAAACAAGAATAGTTTTTCTCGATGTTCAGAAAACAAACGGTATAGCATATCCCTGGGAAAGTGTAAATACCGGATCAGACATTTCTTACAATATCTCTACTGAGAATCCCTTTAATAGCAAGCAAAGTCAGCATGTTATTGTGAATTCAAATAAAAAAGCGGGGGTTAAACAAAAACTCGCACTGCCTGATTATCGAACGCTGAATTATCGATACAAACTTTTTATCAGAAAGAAAGGAAACGTAACGGTTAAAATCGAACTTGCGGATGTTAACACAAATTCCGTTTCGTTAAACAGAACTCTTATTTCAGGAATAACAAATTATTGGAAAAGTTTTGAAGGTAAATTAATACTCAATCAAAAATTTTCCTCTAAATTTAATCGTAAATATGGAATAGGTGAACTTATCTTTACAGTCGAAGGCGATGGAGAAGTGTGGATAGATCAGGTGAGCTTGTTTCCGGCCGATTGCGTAGAAGGTATTTTTAATCCCGAAACTATAGATCATGTAAAAAAATTTAAAATTAAAATGGCAAGATGGCCGGGTGGTAATTATACTAGCGGTTATCATTGGAGAGACGGTATCGGGCCCATAGACAAAAGACCGACAAAACTTAATCATGCCTGGGGCGGTCAGGCGGATAATCAATTTGGGTTAGATGAATTCTTGAGGTTTTGCGAGTTAACCGGTATAATTCCTGTCATGGGTGTAGGATTTAATTTGCCGGAGATAGATAAATATGAAATAGCCGACTGGGTTGAATATTGCAATGGCGGGACAAATACGCCAATGGGACATTTGCGCGCTCAAAACGGACATATGGAACCTTATAATATAATCAATTGGGGAGTTGGAAACGAAGTTTACGGAAGTTATCAGATAGGATTTACACATTCAATTCCTTATGCAACAAAGCTTAGAGAAATAATTAAGGAAATGAAAAACCGTGACCCTAAAATAAAAATTCTCGCGGCTGCTTATGGATATCACAATACCAAACGTGATAAAGGAAATAAATGGACAGATAGAATTCTCAAAACTTTAGGTGAGTGTTTCGACCTGATAGATGTGCATGCATATGTTTACGGACCTCGGAGTAAAAATATAACTCCCGAAGAAATACCGGAACTTAAAAAAGCTTTTATGGGTTCCATTGATAGCTTTGAAGTTTTTTTAGATGATTTACGAAATCTTCTTAATTCCCGTACCAAAACTGAAAATGTTAAAGTAGCTCTCCTGGAATGGGGGATTTTACCATATTCATGGAAAAACGCGCCGCGGAGACAGACATTTGCCAACGCGCTTATTGTGGCGACATTTTATAATTCATTGATCCGAAACGGCGATTTAGTTCAGCAGGCTGCAGCGCATAACTACAGCTTTTGCGTGTCGCCTGTGGGTGCTCATTCCGAGCCGGTAAATCCAAGAACTTACATTTTAAAATTGTACTCGGAAATGTCAAACAATAAGCTGATACAAGTTGATGCTGTATCTCAAACTTTTTCTGTTCATAAATCTTACCGGGGCATTGGCGTGTTGTCTAATGTTTACGAAATTGATAGTGTTGGAACAAGTGATGATAATGGTAAAGTTCGTATTGCAATAGTAAACAGAAGCACGGAAAATGATTATAACATTGCGGTTCATGTTCAGGGAAAGCCAATAGATTTATCCGCGCGTTTGGAAAAACTGACTTCTGATATACCGTATCAAAGATATTTATGGACAAATAACGTGGATCCGGTAAAAAAAACAGTTAATGAAATCCAATCAACAAATAATTATTTTAATATTTTTGTTCCGAAAATGGGATTTGCATATCTCACATTTCCGGAAACAATAAAAATTGTGCTTTAAACTTAGGAAATGTACTGTAATTAACAACAAAAAAGGAGACGAAATGAAAGCGAAAAACATGAAAAGAACAGTATTAGCTTTAACTTTGACACTTTTAGTAAGCCAAATAGTTTCAGCGGATACTGTCGCTTATTGGCGGTTCGAAGACAGTACAAACGGAGTCAAAAACAGCTCTTATTTGGATTCTTCAGGTAATAACAGCACCATGACTTCATTCGGTTCAACCGGAACTAACGATATTCCGTTTGAAATTGTTCCCGTAACTAAAGCGACAAATGAACTTGCGTCATCTTATGTAGTAACTAATGCTGCTGCAGGAGAATACTTAAGTACGTCGGGAAGTGAGTGGATTGATACTAAGAATTTTGACGGTGCCGGCTGGACAATTGAAGCAATTGTTAAGTTTACCGATTATGGCACTAACTCAATATCTGCAAGACCGGGAATCGTTTGTAAAGAAGCTGACTTGGGGCCTGACCGTTATCCGTATTTTAACCTTCAATTGGACCCCGGTTCGAAAACTATAAGGGTTATTACAGCAAGAGATGGCGACGGCAAAAGGCGTGTGATTTATGGAACTACCGTAATTGAATTGGGAAAATGGTACGCTATTGCAGTTACTTATGACCGGGGTAATGAAGGCTCTGACAGAGAAGCTGAACTATATATTAAAGAAGAAACAGATGAGGATTATGAACGCGACGGCGGTACAAGCGGTCCATGGTCAAATATTAATCTTGATGGTGATACTCCCTGGACAATTGGCCGTGGATTCCGTGATGACCATGGTAAAGGTTATGTTAGCGGCACAATTGACGAAGTTCGCATCAGCGATACTATACTTGATCCTTTGCAGTTTCTTGCTCATCCGATAAGCGAGGATCCAACAATACCGGACATAAAGAATGTTCAAACAGATCCATCGCAATATGTTGATGAAAATGATATGGTAACGGTTTTAGCACAGATTTTTACTGAAAACGCGAACATAACTAACGCGTATCTTGAATACAGCGTTGATGGCGGAGGGTACATCGGCCCGGTTCAAATGACATCAACAGGCACACCCAGTGAATATTCCGGTGATATAACTAATCAGGTTCCCTGGTCGGAAATTTCTTATAGAATAACAGCTTTAAATGACGCAGGCTTATCTTCAACTTCTACTGTTGTTTACAGCTACACAGTTTATGAAGATTTGGATTGGCAAGTTCTGACAATAACTGGCGATGCAGCTGAAGGCAATGACAATTTGACTTCTATGGCTGTCGCGCCGGATGACACAGCGGGATTTATTTACCAATCAGGTACTTCGAGCAATGCTATTTATGTAGAAGAATCTGAACTCGGTGTTTTGAAAGCTCCGGTTGCTATCTCCAGCGATGCGCAGGGATATTTTTCCGCTATAGAATTTGGAGCTGACAGCGAACCAAGAGCAACTTTAAGTTATGACTCAAATGAAGGCGGAGTTACTTATGTTCAACGAACAAATGGTTTATGGACATCTCCTATGGTTGTAGTATCTAATTACTTTGTGGAATACAGACATGCACTTACTATTGCACCTGACCAAAAACCGAGTGTTCTCTGGTATGAAAGTGATGGTGGGCCTAACGGAGAATTGGTTAATATAACTGCTGCAGGCGATTCATTCTCTTCTGCGGAAATAACTGTACCACCTTTCCCGACATTGCCAAACGGAATGCGTAAACCGTTTGATATGATTGTCGGAAGTGACAGCTTGCGAAGAATCGTTATTTCAGGTCCGGGAAGTAGTGATGACCAAATTTGGTTAGGTATAGAAACTTCAATAGAATCCGGTGATTTTGACTGGGAACAAGTTGTTGTTTCAAACGCGTATGCCGACCAAATAGGTTTTATACTTGATGAAAACAATTACGTTTACATAGTTTGCAGAGACAAAAATGAAGACCCAAGTACCGCAAGCGTTTTTGAAAACGCAAGTTCCAGCGGCAGCTCATGGACAAAACATCCCCTCGGAGAACAAGGGAATGATAATCGTGCCGCTATAGCAATTAATCCGATTGACGGTTCGGTTTGGGTAGCTCATAATTCCGGCATTGGCGGTAAATCTTGTTACCTTTGGAGCAACCGGTCGGGAGTTTGGAGAAAAGAGCAGCCTTTTGTATATAATACTACACTGCAAACGTACGCCGGATTTGATTTCACGAAGTGGGGAACTATGAAAGCAGCTTATAGCCCTTACCAGGGGATTGGGACTTATAATTATGCGTACAGCACGAAGTTTGGTGTTCCGGAACCGTTTCTATTTACTATTTATCAATTATTATTTATAATATATTATTTAAAAATGAGGAAAAATTTTAAATTTTAAATTTATTTTATCCCGATGTTTTTTGCTATAGGGATGAAATTAATTTTCTCCAACAGGCGTAAAACAATCAATTATGAAAAAATTTCTTTCACTGATAATATTTCTTGCTTCATTGAATTCTTTTGCCGCAATATATAACGCAACAGTAGAAGTGAATCCACAAAATGAATCCTCCTGGAGAATAAACAAACTTGTTTTTGGAAGTTTTCTTGAAGAACATTGGGGAGATATGGCGCCGGGAATTTATGAGCAATATCTCGCTAATCCTTCTTTTGAAGAATGGCAGGAGCTTGATTCCGGAGGTAAAACCAGAATAGTTTTTACTGATGTTTTAGAAACGGCCGGCGTGGGTTATCCATGGGAAAAAGTAAATGAGGAAACCGGCGTTTCTTACAATCTTACTACGAGCAATCCGTTTAATAGTGAGCAATGTCAACATATAGTTGTAAGTTCAGGAAAAACAGGCGGGGTTAAACAAAAACTCGCTCTGCCGGATTATCGAACGCTGAATTACCGATACAAACTTTTTATCAGAAAAACAGGAACTGTAACGGTTAAAATTAAATTGATGGATGTTAATGCAAGCATTTCAGGAAATGAGGTCTCCATTTCAGGAATAACAACTGAGTGGCAAAGCTTTGAAGGCGAATTAGCTCTCGATGAAAAATTTTCCTCTAAATTTAATTATAGATATGGTATTGGTGATTTAATTATTACAGTTGAAGGAGATGGGGAAGTGTGGATTGACCAGGTTAGCTTATTTCCAACCGATTGCGTTGAAGAAATTTATAATCCGGAAGCTATAGCTAATGTAAAAAAATATAATGTCACTATGGCAAGATGGCCGGGTGGAAACTATACCAGCGGTTATCATTGGAGAGACGGTATTGGATCTATAGATGAAAGGCCGACAAGGTTTAATCCCGCGTGGGGCGGACAGGCGGATAATCAATTTGGCTTGGATGAATTTTTGAGATTTTGCGAGTTAACCGGCATAACTCCAGTCATGGGTGTAGGATTTAATTTGCCGGAGATAGATGAATATGAAATCGCTGACTGGGTTGAGTATTGCAATGGCAATACCAATACGCCCATGGGACAGTTGCGCGCTCAGAACGGTCATGCGGAACCATATAATATAATCAATTGGGGAATTGGAAACGAAGTTTACGGAAGTTATCAAATCGGGCATACAAATTCTATTGATTACGCAATCGGTTTAAGTGGAATAATTGCGGAAATGAAAAGCCGGGATCCTAATATTAAAGTCCTCGCATCGGCTTATGGATACCACAACACAGAAGGTGATCCGGGGAATCACTGGACAGATGAAATTCTTGAAACATCCGGCGAGAATTTTGACTTGATAGATTCTCACGCTTACATCTATGGTCCCAATAATGTAACTCCCGAAGAAATACCGGAGCTTCAGAAAGCTTTTATGGGCTCCAGCGATAATTTTGGGAAATTTATAGATTATTCACGTAACTTAATAATGTCCAGAACGAAAACCGAAAATGTTAAAATGGCGCTTCTTGAGTGGGGTGTTTTACCTTCTTCGTGGAATGGATCTCCGCGCAGACAGACATTTGGCAATGCAATTATTGCGGCTACATATTATAATTCAATGATTAGAAACGGCGATTTAGTTCAGCAGGCCGCAGCGCATAATTTCACTTATTATGTATCGCCTGTGAAGGCTCATTCCGAGCCGATCAATCCAAGAAGTTATATCGTAAAATTATATTCGGAAATGTCAAGTAATAAACTGATACAAGTTGTTTCCACATCGCAAACTTATTCGGTAAACACATCATATCGGGGTATTGGTATTTTAACAGATGTTTACGAAATAGATAGCATTGGAACAATTGATGATGACGGCAAAGTTCGTATTGCAATAGTGAACAGAAGCACTGAAAATGATTATAACATTGCGATTCATATCCAGGGCGACCAATTAAACTCGTTTGCGCGATTGGAAATGCTGACTTCCGAAATTCCATATCAAAGTTATTTATGGTCAAAGAGAGTAGAACCATTTAAAAGAACCGTTAGTCAAATTTGGCCACAAAATAATTATTTCGATATTTTTGTCCCGAAAATGGGTCTCGCGTATATCACATTGCCGGGTACTGTGGAAACGATGCCGGATACACTGGCGTACTGGAGATTCGAAGAGGGAACAAATGGAACGGCGCATAATGGCGATAATGATAGCTGGTATATGGATTTTTCAGAGTACGGTAGTCATATGTCAACCTTAACTGCAAATTCCCGCCCCGTGGCCTCTGATGATACATCTTTTTTGATAGTTCCACGAACTTATCTGACAAACAATCTTGCGCTTCGCTGTGACGGAGTGGACGATTATCTTTCGACAACAGGAAACGAGTGGATTGATAATTATGTTTTTAATGAAGGATGGACAATTGAAGCAACAGTTATGTTTCACAGTCTAAGCAGCGGCACAGTAAGGCCAAGTATAATTTGTAAAGAAGGAAATCTTGGCGCTGATGGTTATCCTTATTTTAATCTTCAGTTGAATCCGGATGACGCGCATATTTGGGTCGTTACGGCAAGAAACTACAATGGCGACAAACGTATCATAAAAGGAAATACTACAACTATTGAAACAGGAAAATGGTATTCTATAGCTGTAACTTATGATCGCAATAATGAAGGCACCGACAGAGAAGCTGAGTTGTATATTAAAGAAGAAAACGATGCTGTTTATGAACGCGAAGCAGGTACCAGCGGACCATGGTCAGGTATCGATCTGAATGGCTTCACCCCCTGGACAATCGGCAGCGGAATGCGGAATGGTGTTCGCAGAGGTTACCTTGATGGAATAGTTGACGAAGTACGAATAAGCCGCAAACCACTTCCACCGCAAGATTTCCTTGTTTCGGTTATTCCGGAACCCTGTTTACTTATCATTTATTTAGGACTATGGATTATTTATTCCCGACGCCCTTTGGGGCCGGGATCTCCGCTATCGCTATGACA
>JAOZNZ010000035.1 GCA_029933535.1 bacterium
CAGGCTGTTATCGATGCAAACGGGGGAGCGGAAAATTTTAAGGAAAAAGTTCTGCCTAAAATTAACGCTGTCTGCAAAAAATATGGTTTTGGTGATTTATTCATTGTAATCGTTAATAATCAACCGCAAAATTTGGATAAAACAGGTATCGCAGACGCAATTACACGTTACGGTTTTGCTGACCTTGTGACACACTCGAAATACAAAACTCCGGGCAGTGCGCCTTATAAAGAAATGGTGGAACTTCTGCCCGGATATTGGGAAAGAATGCGGACTTTGAAAACACCTTATATCGTTTCCACTCAGTCCGGTTGGAATGACACACCGCGAGCAACTAAATTATCATGGATACGCACGGACAATAATGTAATACTTTTTGAGCAAACCTTGCGTGAAGGGCGTGATGCTGTAAAACCTGATTTACCATTATTTATAATTGAAGCATGGAATGAATGGGGTGAAGGTTCTTTTATTGAACCAAGCCATGAATTCGGGTTTACACAACTTGACGCAATCCGCCATGTTTTTGCTCCTAATGCTCCAAGAAATAAATGGGCACGTCCTACAAAAAAACAAATTATAAAATATAGTGTTTTTAAAGGTAAAGAACTCGCAGCAGCAATCGCAAAAGAAAAACAACTTCCGCCCACTCTGCCGCCGCAACATTTATGGTCGACAATTTTTAAAGCCGACCCGAAAAAAATGCCGGGTAAACTTATTGATGAAATAAAGTTTGATAAAACTAATGTTGTCTCGTTAAGCAATAATGTGAAAATAAAAGGGATAAAAAATGGTAAACTGATTTGTGAGGTAACCGGTAGTGATCCTGTTCTTTATATAAAAGGTGAGTGGGGAAATTTTTCCGATGTTAAAGCTATTGCGCTTAAATTAAAATATCGCGGCACATCATACAATATTGCGGAACTTTTCTGGCAAACGCCTTCTATGAAAATGAGTCAGGAAACTTCCAGGCGCTATCCCTGGTTTATTGATGGGAAAACCCATACATATCTATTGCAATTCCGGGATGATTATATTCGTACAGGAAAATTAAATACAATTCGAATTGACCTGCCCGACAGTCCGGGCGCCGTTGCCGAAATAGAGTCGCTGCGAGTTTTTCTGCGATAATTCAATTTGACAGAACATACAAATTTATGATATAATGGTTTTATTATGAAAAACACTACTCTTACAATTCTATTTCTAACAGTCGTATTTCTTCTTTCATTTTCCGCCAATGCAGCTACTGAAGACTGGACTTAT
The DNA here is from genome assembly GCA_029933535.1 of bacterium. Taxonomy (GTDB): domain Bacteria; phylum Auribacterota; class UBA3054; order UBA3054; family B51-G9; genus B51-G9. Next base: position 1,267 of record JAOZNZ010000035.1, read on the forward strand.
GATGGCCTATCAAATATTTTCCAGATAGTAGCGGATGGGAAAGGCGGCTGTGCAATGACACGAAGCACTAATTCTGTCGAGAATTTCGAACTTATCTGGCTTGACAAAACCGGAACTTTGATTTATCAAACAACCCTCAGCAATATTGTGTCAAGCACAATAATAGATTGTACACCAAAGCAATTATTATTTGCGGATTATCGCTCGCGGCCGGTTTTTATCCAGGTAGATAACAAAGGTGTAGAAACAATTGTTCCATCTTCTGCCGGAAAATACAACATGCTTCCCGGTGTGGAATTAATACCTGTTCCTGTTATCAATAGCAGGATTGACGACAAAAAAGGATATTTTCTTGTCAGGAGTTCTACAAACCAAAATTCGGCAACACTAATTCGATATAAAAATTAATAAAAGTTATTATGAAAACAAAAATATTATTTGTTATATTTTGTATTTTTACAGTTTCTCTTTTCTGCGATTCTATTTTCGCCGCAACAGAATTATGGAGTTATAACGGCTGGGAAAAAATATTGCAGATTGTGCCTGACAGCAAAGGCGGCTGCGCTTTTGTACGTGTAGAAACCAATGACATAGCTGAAGTCGTCTGGTTAGACAAAAAAGGAGAATTGGTTTATAAAACTAATATAAATATGACTAACAGTTTTGGTCCTCCACCGATAAATATATTATTTTTCAAGAAAAAAAGTTTATTTTTTTTCGATGTCAGAAATGACGCCAAAGTTGTCATTGAAATTGATAACAAAGGACAGGAAATTATAACTCAATCTTCAGGTGATGATGTTAGCGGACCATTATTTATGCTCTATACGCCAAGTCAATTGTCGGATAAACGTGGTTTTTTTGCTGTGAAAAGTGATATTATTGCTGGCAGACAATATATTGTTCGATTTAATAATAAATGATTACAGGAGTTACTATGCGTGTTAAATTGTTAATTTTATTTATTACATTTTCAATTGCTGCGTTTGCTGCACAGGAAGTTTGGAATTACGATAGAAACAGCGATGCAGACGGTGCCCGAATTCTTCAAATCGTTAGTGATGGAAAAGGCGGCTGCGCTTCTGTATGGTTAGATACAAACGATATTGCAACCGTAGTCTGGCTAGATAAGAAAGGAAATGTAAAGTACGAAAATATAATATACGCTTTTCTTTTTTCCCCTAATATTATTCTTAGCTGCAGCCCAAAGCAGCTTGTTCATTTCTCCGGTGCTCCAATTCCGATGATTGTCCAGGTTAACTCAAAAGGTACCCCCAAAGTTATCGGAACAATGAACGGATATCTTACGGGAATATTTATGCTTCCAATACCAAGCCAAAAACTTACTGACAAGAAAGGCTTTTTTACGGTTAACGCAGATACAAATGCTGTATATCAAACTCTTATCCGCTATTCAAATAAATAATATCAATATGAATCAACGATTGAAGTCGTTGGATGCACTCCGGGGATTTACTATGCTCTGGATTATCGGCGGCGGGATGTTATTGTCTCTGATAACAACAAAATCTAATTGCGGCTGGGATGATTTCTTGGGCACGCAAATGCATCATGCAGCTTGGACCGGATTCCGCTTTTTTGATTTGATTTTTCCTTTATTTATGTTTCTTGCCGGTGTGTCAATCCCTTACTCCATTACCGGAAAGCTTGAAAAAGGAACACCCGCAAAAAAACTCGCGATGAAAATTGTCAGACGAGTTGTCATTTTAATTTTTTTGGGTTTGGTTTATAACGGACTGCTTAAATTTGATTTCGCCAATCTTCGGTTCGCAAGTGTATTAGGACAGATTGGATTAGCTTATGGTATTGCAGCCATCATTGTGTTGTTTTCCCGCAAGTCAATCACGCCATTATATTGGTGTATTGCCATCCTGGTAATGTACGCGACTTTGCAACTTTTTGTTCCCGTTCCGGAATACGGTTCCGGAATATTAACAAAGGAAGGATGCATAAACGGCTATATTGATCGAATGCTCTTACCTGGGAGGCTGTATGGAAAAGTTTTCGATCCGGAAGGTTTACTATGCAATATATCGGCGTCAGTTATTGTTTTATTTGGCGTACAAGCCGGCTTTTTGTTACGATCGGACCGGTTTAGCGGTTATCGTAAAACTGTGATATTGGCAGGTGCAGGCGCGAGCCTGCTTGTTCTGGGATTATTTATCTCACCATTCTATCCGTGTATCAAATCAGCATGGACAATCACATTCAATTTTATAGCCGGTGGAATTTCCTTAATGTTATTATCTTTATTTTACATAGTAATTGATGTTTGGAAATTTCAACGGTGGTCATATTTTTTCCGAATTATAGGAATGAACTCGATAACTATTTATCTTGCCGTAAAAATCATAGATTTCAATCACACATCAAATTTTTTGTTTTATGGAACTGCTAAACTGTTTGGGAGTTATAAACCTGTTGTTCTTATAATTGGCACTATTGCTGTAGAATGGTTTTTCCTATGGATTCTTTATAGAAAAAAAATATTTCTTAAAGTGTAAAACCAAATATTAAAAATCCCATGATAATACCACAACCGGAAAAGATCGAAATTAAAAAAGGAAGTTTTTTTCTTAATAACAAAACTGTGATCTCAGTTAATGAAAAAACAAAAAGTATCGGAGAGTATATCGCTAATGAATTGAGAATTTCAACCGGACTTCCATTGCCGGTAAAAATTTGCAATTCAGATAAAAATCAAATCTCGTTGAAATTAATTTCCGATGATAAATTCGGTGAAGAAGGTTACGAATTATTATCAACACCTGACGAAATAAAAATAAATGCCAAAACTCCCGCGGGAATCTTTTATGGTTGCCAGACTTTACGACAACTTCTCCCACCGGAAAATTTTGACGATCGTGGTGCGGGAGCTCCGCGCAACGTCGCGCGGACGTCCTCGTCCGCGATTATTGACGCAAAAAAGGTCGCCGGGGACGGCGACCCTCCAAACAAAATAAATGAAGGGACGGCGTCACCGGCGTCACTATTTTCGCGCAATGTCAGATGGGAAATCCCTTGCGTTTCTATTTCCGATAAACCGCGCTTTAAATGGCGCGGACTGATGCTTGACTCATGTCGTCATTTTTTTGATGTTGAGTTTGTGAAAAAATTTGTCGATTTGATGGCTGTGCACAAGTTAAACACTTTTCATTGGCATCTGACTGAAGATCAGGGCTGGCGTATTGAAATTAAAAAATATCCCAAGCTAACCGAAGTCGGTGCGTGGAGAAACGAAGATGGCAAAAAGTATGGAGGCTTTTATACACAAGACCAAATTCGTGAGATAATTAAATACGCAGATGATAGATTTATTACTGTCGTTCCCGAAATAGAAATGCCCGGCCATAGCGTTGCCGCGATTGCCGCGTACCCGGAACTTTCATGTAGGAGTCCACGCTTTAGCGTGTCTTCTTCCAAAAAACCAATAGAAGTACCAACAACTTGGGGCGTATTTGAAAATGTTTACTGTGCCGGAAAGGAAAATACTTTTAAATTTCTTGAAAATGTTTTATCGGAAGTTATAGAACTGTTCCCCGGAAAATTTATTCATATTGGCGGTGATGAATGTCCTAAAGCCAACTGGTCAAAATGTCCGAAATGTCAGACACGCATAAAAAATGAAAATCTTAAAAATGAACACGAACTACAATCATATTTTATTAAAAAAATAGAAAAATTTATTAATAAAAATAATAAACGATTGATAGGGTGGGACGAAATACTCGAAGGGGGACTCGCTCCAAACGCGGCAGTAATGAGCTGGCGCGGAATGGATGGCGGCATTGCAGCGGCAAAAGAAGGCCACGATGTTGTTATGTCTCCCACTTCTCACTGTTATTTTAATGAGGATCAGAAAGATCGAATACCTATAGAAAAAGCTTATGGATTCGAACCGGTACCAAAAGAACTTACTCCCAAACAAGCAAAACACATTCTCGGTGGACAGGCAAATTTATGGACTGAACATATTACTGAGCCTTCCATAGCGGAAGAAATGCTTTATCCGCGAACGTGCGCTCTTTCGGAAGCGTTATGGTCATCAAAGACATGTTCGGATTGGGAAAATTTCAAAAAGCGGCTTGAAATACATTTAAAACGTCTGGATGTTTTAAATGTTAATTATTATAAACTATGCTAATATGAATAAACTATTCAAATTAACCCTTGTATTAACTTTTATTATGTGCGCATATGCCGCCGAAAAGGAGCTTGCAGCTCCACCTCAACTCGTAAAAAAATCTGATGAAAATCACTTGTTAATAACCCGGAAATTTCAGGGAATTCCAAGCCTGGCAATTAGCCCTAAAAGTCAATTATGGGCAACTTGGTATGCCGGGAAAACTTCGGCAGAAGATAAAAATAATTATATCGTTATTGCAAATAGCGGGAATAACGGGAAAACATGGACAGAAAAACTTGTTGTTGACCCCGATGGTGATGGCCCGATTCGTGCCTTCGATCCTGAATTGTGGCTGGACCCACAGGGGAAACTCTGGGCCTTTTGGTCGCAGACAATCGGTCATGATGCTGCAATTGCCGGTCTTTGGGCAATGACGAACAACAATCCGGATAAAGATGACTCCAAATGGTCAAAACCCAGACGTATTACCGATGGAATTATGATGTGCAAACCTACCGTTCTTTCCTCAGGTGAGTGGCTTTTACCAGTGGCAATTTGGCATTCTGATAAAAGCGCAAAAGTAGTAATATCTACAAATAATGGCCGGGCATTTAATCTTCTCGGAGCATGTAAAGTGCCTAAAAAAGCTCAAAATGTCGATGAACACATGATCGTGGAAAAAAATGATAAGTCGTTGTGGATGCTGGTTCGCACAACTTACGGCATTGGAGAAAGCTTTTCGAAAGATCGCGGGAAAACTTGGAGCGATCTTGTTCCTTCTGCCATTCAGCATTCGCCCGCTCGTTTCTTTATCCGCCGGCTTCGATCAGGTAATTTGATGCTTATCAAGCATGGGCCTGTAAACAAAAAAACAGGACGCTCGAATCTGACAGTCTATTCGTCAAAAGATGATGGTAAAACATGGTTGGGCGGACTTCTTCTTGACGGAAGAAACGGTATTTCCTATCCGGATGGTCAACAGGGATCTGACGGAACCATTCATATTATCTACGACTATTCCCGTACAGGTGCAAGAGAAATCCTGGTAGCAAAATTTACTGAAGGTGATATTGTTTCAGGTAATCCTGTATCACCAACTGTTTCATTAAGGACAATTGTGAGCAAATATCCCTTAAAAGAAAAATAACAATAAAATGAATGTCTTTCAGGTTAATCCCCCTTTTATAAAGGGGGTTAGGGGGATTTTAATTGCGGATATATGTTGCTTTAAAATGGATGCTATCCAAAAATATGGTATAATAAATATATATGGGGAGATAGATCTTTAAATCCCCCTTTCCCACTCCCGTGGGAATATCAATGATCCCGGCCCTGAAAGGCGTCGGGACTCGGGATGTTCCACTTTATAAAAAGGGGGAATCGATAAATTTGCCTTACAGACAATGTTAAACCAAATTAGAATGAATTTATGAAAAAAATTGCTTGCTCGATTATAATAACTTTGTTTTTTTCCCTGCCGGCTTTTTCTGCAGTTAATATCGTGTTCAACCCTTCCGAAGGAAACTGGAACGTTCCGGGTAATTGGCATCTCAATCGCGTTCCTACTTCCAGTGATAATCCAATCATTTCTGCCGGAAGAACCGCTATTGTTAATTCCGATGTCAATCAATGTGCTGCGATTTTTTGTGGTCAGTCTGCATCATCTCCCCGCTGGGGAAAAATTCAAATGCGGCCGGGAGGGAAACTTTCCGCACCGATATTGATTCTCGGCAGGGGTGATGATAATCACGGCATTTTCTGGCTTTGCGGCGGAGAACTTTCACTTTCTTCTTACTTAAGCGTCGGAGATAATGAAGAAGGCATCGGAGGCACAGCTTCCGGCACTTTAAACCTTTCCGCCGGTTCTTTAAAAATGCTGGGAACATCACAAAGTTATATCGGTAATAAAGGCCATGGCAAAATGATAGTTTCCGGAAGCGGCGCTTTCTACGCAAATGACATCACAGTTGGCGAAAACTCCGGCTCGGAAGGCTCAGAAATGAAAATTACCGGCGGGTCCGTTTTAGCTAATAATATTAACGTTGGAAGCTCAACTACAGCAGACGGCAAAATGACAATTTCCGGTGGTGAACTTGTTTGGAATAGCCTTTTACATGTGCGTGATACTTTGATAATTCAAAATGGATCGTCTTCTATTGCCGGTGTGAAATCAGGCGGTTCAAGCCTTTATCTTGATAACGGTTCTACGTTGGAATTTGAACTCGGAGCAGATGGAATCGCAAGTGTAGAAATGACAAATTCAACAATTCACATTACTTCCGGTGCAAAGCTTAATATCAGTGGAACGTATTACACAAGAGCTTCCGGCACGGTAAAGAGCTTTCTTCTTATAAAACATAACGGTTACTCCGACCAGACAAGTTTTACGGGCGGGAATGTTACTTTCAGCGGGTTTGGCGGACTTGTTCCTTCACTCCGCTATGAAAATAATTGCATTTATCTTGATTTGACAACCGGTTCCGGTGATACAGCATGCTCCGCTCAGGGAATTTTTATGAAATATTGGGAACTGCCGATAAACGATGACGCGCCATTAAACCGTGGATATCAAAAGATAGTTCCGCCAATATATTCAATCCCTCTTTTTACAAGTATGCTCGTTCGCACTCATCCTACTTTTGGAAAACTCGTCAAGAAAATCGACCTTTCGGAAGTGTTTAAAATAGAAAACTTTTTTGTTCAATTTGAGGGTTACATTGATATCCCAACAAATGGAAGTTATATTTTCTATCTTAACTCCGATGATGGTTCAAAATTGTGGATTGACGATGCGTTGCTTATTGATAATGATGGACAACATGGCGCTACAGAAATTTCCGCTTCTATAACTTTGACAAACGGAATGCATAAAATAGAAATAGGTTATTTTCAAAATACGGGTCCGATGACATTATCAGCAAGTTGGTCAGGTCCGGGAATTTCAAAAGAAGAAATTCCCGAAGATGTTCTTTACATTTCCGAAGTAAAAAACGCGTTTAGTGAGCTTAGAGCATTTCAAAATATTTATCCCGACCAGGAACTTGTTTATAATTATTGCCCGTCTTTTATGTATGATGATGTAGAAGGACTTTACAAAATATGGAGCGGGGGTTCAGGTGGAGGAGATTATATTATTTATAAAGAATCTCCTACTCTTGAAGGATTGCTTGATGCAGAAAAGAAATATGTACTTGCGCCAAGCCATGACCATTCTAAATTTGACGATGTTCATGCTTGTGACCCAAATGTTTTTAGCGTGAATGACACTTTTTATTTGAGCTATAGCGGTAATACGGATAACAGCGTTTTACCCGCAACTACTAGAATCGGTATGGCTATTTCTTATGACCGAGGACGCTCATGGGCACGCCTGCATAACGGCGAACATATTCTCGCGCCGACAGATACTTCCGAACCGAAAACTTACGGCGTGGGTCAGTCGGCTGTTGTACGTGCTAATGACGGCTATTATTATATGATTTACACTGATGCCGATAAAGCTCGCGGGGGTACTTATGTTGACGTTATTCGGTGTTCTGATCCGGCTTTTCCGACAAACAAACATGAACGAATTACTGATAATTTACCGAATACAGGCGGAGTGAGTGTAGATCTTGCTTACGATAGCGGGAAAGAGGAATTTATTGTTATTGTAAATGTAAGTGACGATCCTGATGTAACAGAAGATCCATACACAAAAGTTCGCCTTTCATATTATGATGAAAATTGGACTTATCTCCGAAGCAGAACTATTAAAGTTCATCCGCTTTGGGCTTTTGGAGAAGGCGTTGCTCTTCTCAGCGACTTAAAAAAAGAGCCTGTTCATTATTCTGATCACGGGAATCCATCGCTGGTTTCCGCTGCCGCTACTTGCGAATACGAAACAAATACAATCCTCTGGGCGGAATGGGTTGCCGGCGACACAAAATATATTGTTACCTCTTTATCAGGCCATCGCAGTTTTATTAACCCGCAACTTTTATCGGAAGGTTTATTCTTTAACAGTGACAGAACTGATGTAATTACAACGGGTTTGCGGCCGCAAATCAAAAATAATTTCACCGTTGATTTCTGGGCTAAACCTTATACCGATACAGATTTATGGAATGAACAAACTAATGGCGCTGTGGGCCCGGTAATCTCAAGCTTTGCTGTTCGGCCAACACATGGCGGAGATGGTTCTTATCCGGAGAACAGCGCGGGTGTTGGTTTCGCCGTGGGAATGAACGGCATCAGCGTTTACGAACATGGTCCCAATTATGCGCCTCCGCTGCTTACCTGGCCCGGTGATGTTTTTGACTGGACACATATTACTGTTGTTTATTCTAATCAAACACCTTCACTTTACATTAACGGGCAATTTGTTCATAAAGGATTACAAAGTCCGATGGTTAATTCATATATTACCGTAGATTATTTTGGCGGAGACGTATGGGGTAATTATGGCTACGGCGGAAATTTGTGGAATTATCGCGTTTGGACCCGCTCTTTGACGGAAACGGAAATTGAATCCCTGCCGGGAACTCTCGCGGAAGAAAATTTCGCGTCAGCTTTTTACGGGAAATGGCTTCAGGATGGTTCCGTAAACGAAGGAAGCCCTCTCGGAACAAAAGTCTTCAATGCGATTGTCACAGGCGGAAATGATGACGGAAGTTATCATACTTATTTGTCTGATAACTCCGGCGAACGTTTCGCGATTGATCCGGCTGATGGAGAAGTCAGCGTCCTAAAAGGTAATTGGCTCGATTATGAAAACGCATCTTCGCATACTGTTACTGTCTGCGCTGCTGATAATAATTCCGCTCTTACTGACAGAAAATTTATTGTTAAAGTTGGTAATATCAGCATGACACCGCGTTTCGATGTTGAATTGAACTGCACTTATTTTGACGGCAGTTCTTTCACAAATACCGGGAAAACTATTATCGGTGTGGACAACAATTTTACTGTTTCTTTTTACGCTAAACCGGAAAAATCAATTACTATTCCTGAAGAATCTACAAGCGGAACAGCAGGGGTTAATAACGAAATTGGTTACGCTGTTGCACCACAACATGGCGGAGACTGGGGCAATGAAAATGTTGATGCCGGTGTCGGCGTTTCTGTCGGTACGAATGGCATCGCTGTATATGAACATGGCGCGGCTTATATGCCGGCTCTTCTTGCATGGAAATCAGACACTCCACTAACCGAATGGACTCATATTTCCGTAGTTTACTCAAACAAAACGCCTTCTCTTTTTGTAAACGGAATTAAAATGAAAACAGGACTGACAAGCTCACGGACAGTTCATCCTTCCGCCAGCTCTTTTGGCGGAGCACCGGGGCTCGGATATTACAAAGGGGAATTCTGTGAATACAGGGTGCAATCTGCTCTGTCAACTCAATCAGGTGTTCGTGCAAACATGGAAACCTGGGACATTGATAATATCGCGAATTACAATAGCGCGTTTTTACCTGAGCTTATTGTTCAACAAAGCGATTCAAACGATTCTGCTGTAGGTTATCTGACTCCGTATGTTGATCAATCATCAGATACCTATTCCTTTGATTTGACAGATGATGCTGATGGAAGGTTTAATATAGGAGTTTCAGACGGAATTATTTCCATAGAAGATATGTTGAAATTCAGTTTCGATTTCGCTTCTGATCATTCAGTTACCGCACGCATATCTTCCGGTGGAAAGACATATCAGCAAAACATTTCTATTCATATTGCTGAAGATGTTATACCTGAACCTTGTCTATTTATCATTTATTATTTATCATTAATCATTTATTGGAGAAAATTCAAATCAAAGATTTGAATTTATAGCTATAAATTCATTCCTATAAATGGAATGAATTTTCTCTTCTAAACACAAAATTCTACATTGAAAAACTATTTAAAACTCATTATTCTTATCCTCGCTTTTTCTCTATCCGCTCACGCTTACAAAGTTTTCCTTCACGTCGGGCATGACTTTACAGCTAAAGAACTATTGAAAAGCGCTAAATGGAAAGAAACAGCTGCGCGTGCCGATGGTGTTTGGTCATTTGATGCCTGGACACGATCTCTCACAAAAGAATCTGATCAAAATAAAGTTCTGAAAAATGTAAAAAAAAGAGATTTTTATATGGCAGAATTTCATTGGAGCCCTGCCCATGTAGGTGATGAAAAAAGAAAAGTAAATGAAATTATTGACGCAGGCGAACGCGCCGGATTCACAAACATCTGGTGTATGGTTTATGACGAATCGCGTTATGGAAGTACACTTTCAGTAGAACAAATCAAACGCTTCAGAAAGATTTATCCGGAATACAAACTTATTACAAATTGTCGCGCTTTTCGGCCGAGAATGTTTAGCGAAGAATTAAAATTACTTGATGGTTTGAGTTATGAATTTAACCCTGCGACTTACAATGAAACTTCTCAACATTATCCTAATCAAACAACTCTTGAAAATGTTATCCAAACGGTTAAATGGGCTGTTGACAACAATAAAAATATATTCCTGCTTATTCCACCCGGTGATAAAGAGCCCGCAATAAGCAATAATTTTATTACTGTATTTAAAAAACTTCTTTGCGAACTTGATTCTAAATTAGAAAAAAAATACTTTATGAGTGATAACCTTATTATTGTTCCTGCAACTTACGACTGCAGAAAAAGAAACGTGCATAATACTCCGGAAAAAATAGACGGCGAGTACGCTAATACAGGCATGGGCGCTACGTTAATAGCACTGGACTTTCGGGATGAACTTAATAGTCGTGACTTGACTTTGCTTCCTATCCCAAAACAAATGAATTTTTCCTCCGGTGTTTTTAAATTTAAAATTCAAGATCTAAAATCTAAAATCAAAAAATGTCTTTCTTTTAAAATCGACACAAATGCTGTACCGGAAAAACAAGGCTATCAACTCGAAATTTCACCGAAACAAATTTCTATTATATCCCACGATAATCCCGGCGCTTATTACGCTTCAATGTCATTGAGGCAAATTGTCCGCCAATGCTCTGAAAAAGAAGAACTCCCTTGTATTTCAATTTACGACTATCCTGATTTCTTGAACAGGGGAGTTATGCTTGACATCAGCCGCGATAAAGTACCCAAAATGGAAACTCTGAAAAAATTGATTAATACTCTCGCGGAATGGAAAGTTAATCAGTTTCAACTTTATACCGAACACACTTTCGCGTACAAAAATCATGAAACCGTTTGGGAATATGCTTCTCCGATGACCGCAGAACAAATACGCGAACTTGATTCTTTCTGCAAAAAAAGATTTGTTAACCTCGTTCCAAACCAAAATTCTTTCGGGCATTTTGAACGATGGTTAAAACATCCCGAATATAAAAAGTTGGCAGAAGTTCCTGAACTGCCCCATAGCCTGAATCCTGAAAATCCTGACTCTATTAAATTGATTGAAGAACTATATAATGACCTGCTGCCGAACTTTTCAAGTAAACAATTTAATGTCGGTTGCGATGAAACAATGCAACTTGGAAAAGGCGGCAGCAGTAATATGGTGGAGAAACTTGGAAAAGGCAAAGTTTATTTAAATTTTCTTGAAAAAATAAATAAACTGGTTAATAAACACGGACGGACTATGATGTTTTGGGGGGATATTGTTTCAAAACATCCTGAACTGATTAGTGAACTGCCGGATAATGTTATCGCTCTTGTCTGGGGTTACCGAATAAAAGCTCCTTACGC